>VAXF01000295.1 GCA_005888395.1 Actinomycetota bacterium
CGATGACGGTTCATGCTTTCTCCCTCGCGAGGAGAGCCTCCCGTCGAGGGGAGGCTCTCCGGACAGGACCTAGCGGACGGCGATCAGTGACGGCGAGTGTCGGCGCGGACGACGACGCGCGTCGCCGATCCGAGCAGCAGCATGCCGAGGCCCGCGAACAGCAGAAGGCCAACGGCCTGTGCGCCGGTGCGCGCCAGCGGCGCAGCGGCGGCGGCTGTGGGCGCGGCGGCGGTCGACGAGCCACCGGTGAACGACACGTCGAACGTCACGCGCTCGGCGTTGGGGTCGGCGCTCAGCTCACCGAGCGAGATCACACATTTGTGCGTCGCGTCGCACACCCGGTTGTTGGCTCCGAACGGGCCGGCCGACACGGTGTACGTGCCGCTGACCTTCCCGTCGGCTCCGACGGTGAGGGTCTTGATCTTGGCGAGGTCGCAGTCGCCCGCTCCGGTCGAGGCGCCCTGGTCGCTGCACTCGTTGATGCCGAGCGTCTTTCCGGCCGTGAAGCCGGTGCCGGTGACCGTGACCACGGTGCCGTTCGTGAGCCCTTCCTGTGGCGAGATGGTTCCCGCTGGCTTGGCCTGGGCCACCCCGGCGAGCACGAACAGGAACGCTCCTGCAAGCGTCATAAGTGCCAACGTCCGCTTCTTGGCGTTCAGCAAGACAAACTCCTCCCCCGGTTGCGCCGTATTTCAGCCAAGCGTCATCCTCGTCTGAAGGGATGTCAAGGATGTGGTGCTAAGGGGCGATGACGCCAACGGGCGCGAACCGGCTTTTGGTGGGCGATGTGTTCAGGCGCGAGGCCCTGGTCCGGCCTCTACGACTCCCTCGTCCCCCGCCGCCGGCTGCTCGCTGCGGAACGCGCTCCCGCCAAGGTCACCACGAGTCGACGTGGACGACGCCCTCGAGCGGCTGGCGAGGGCCGGGCCTGAAGTCGGTGCCGACGGTGTAGGCCACCGGCACGAGCGCGCCCTGGCTCACGCTCTCGTACGGGATCCCGAGCACGTCGGCCGCCTCCTGCTCGAACATCAGGTGCAGGCTCGTCCACGACGTGCCGAGGCCGCGGGCGCGCGCCGCCAGCATGAAGCTCCACACCGCGGGGAACAGCGAGCCCCAGACCGACGCCGACAGGAAGCCCGGCTGGCCGTCGACCCGGCCGTCGATGCAGGGCACGAGCAGCACCGGCGCGTCGCCCATGTGGTCGGCGAGGTACCGGGCCGAGTCCATCACCCGCTTCTGCACCGGAGCACGCGACGGGTCGTCCTGGAAGAGGTTCCCCGCCGCGAACGGCATGTCCTTGTAGATGGCGAACGCCCGCGCATAGATCGATCCGAGGGCCGCCCGCTTGGCCGCGTCGGTGACGACGACGAAGTGCCAGCCCTGCTGGTTCGACCCCGTCGGGGCCTGCAGTGCGACCTCGATGCATTCGCGCACCACGTCGAGGGGGACCGGCCGGGTGAGGTCGAGCCGCCGGCGCACCGCCCTGGTGGTGCTCAGCAGCTCGTCGGGCGCGAGGTCGAGAAGGGTCGTCACGGGCGGCGATCCTAAGCCGCGGCTCGAATGCTCAGTCGGTGGCGATCGCGGCCAGCACGTCGAGGCGCGCTGCCCGGCGGGCCGGGAAGATCGCCGCGCCCATGCCGGCGATCGCGGCCACGATCACCATCACCACGAGCTGGCCACCCGGCACGACGAGACGGGTGACGCCACTGCTGCGGAGCGCAGCGACCGCCGCGACGCCGAAGACCACGCCGACAAGGAGCCCGAGCGCGGCGCCGATCACCGCGATGATTACCCGCGGTGCTCGTCGCGGTGGAGTGTCACCTCGGTGGCGGGCGCCAGCACGACCAGCGCCAGCGGCCGCGCCGTGAGGTGCTCGCGGTAGAGCGCCAACCGGCCCGGCGACACGACAACGTCGTCGACGACGGCCACGAACCCGGCGGCGGCGTAGTTGGAGGCGAGCATGGCCGCGTTGCGCGCCCGCAGCTCGAGCTGGCGAGCGGCCTCGGCCGGCATCTCCGGTGTCGGCCACAGGCCGCCCGAGACGACCATCTCCTGCAGCCGATCCGATTCGACGTGGACGGCGCGCGGGAACCGCTGCGCGAGCAGGCGCGCCACGGTCGTCTTGCCGGCCCCCGGGATGCCGGTGACGAGGTAAGCAGCGGGCGCGGCCACGGCCGGACGCTACGGGCTCTTTTCGCCAGATGGTCTCGAGTGGCGCTCGATGACGGCAGCACGTAGGCGCTCGGTCGGTCAAGGCTCCGGGCCGTCGAACTGCGCCAGCTCCTCCGCGTCAGGGGCCTCGAACTCTTCCGCCCACTTGAGAAGATCGTCCTGCGCGATTGGCGCCGCTCCCCAGGGCTGGTCCGCGTTTCGAGCTGCGACGCGTTGCCACAGAGTCTCCACCGGGACGTCGAGGAAGCGAAGCTCGACGCCGACGCCGAGTTCGCGGCACCGGTGGCGGAGCGCGTCGCGCTCCGACCGTCCCCAGAGGCCCCACTCGATTACGACCGACTGCCCAAGTTGCAGCAGCTCCTCGGCGAGGCGCCACTGAAGCGTCTCTATCAGGTCTCTGGCGTGTTCGTCGTACAGGTCGATCTCCAGCACCGTCAGCCATTCATCGGGGCAGAGCCGGACGCCACGCCGCTCCCGCGCGAGCGCGCGTGCGAGCGCTGTCTTTCCGGACCCCGGCAAGCCGCAAATGAGGATGACCCGGGCCACGTTGCAGATAGTTGCCCAGCCGCGCCGCCCCAGGCGAACGTCCTTCCGCCGGACCAACGGGTAGGGGCTACTGACGGCGGCGGGTCTCGAGCCCCCGGGCCGGATGCCACGACTCGATCACGAGGTGGTCGGCGGGAGAGCCGACGGTGGTCATGGCGACCTCGGTTATGTCCACGCGAAACCGATGGGACGAGTCGCCCGCCTCCTCGTCGACGATCTCGACCGCGAGTCCCGCGACCTTGGCGTCACCAACCCATGCCCCCGGGTCGTCCGGAGGTGGATCAACCGTCGGGCTGTGAAGGGCGAGTCGAGGGTCGCGCAAGAGATCCAGGGCCTTCAGCGAACCGGGCATCATCCCCAACGTGAGCTCGCCCTCCACGATCTGGGCTTCCGTCCCACTGATTCGCGGCGAGCCGTCACGGCGCAGCGTCGCCAGCGTCATGTGCTTCTGGGTCTCGAGCAGGGCCTGAACACGTCGAGCGAGGTCGGGCTCTGCGCGTGCAAAGTCGCTCCAGCTTGTCACGAGCGAGATCGTCGCAGACCTTTGGCGCTCCTCCCGCGACTTCAATAGCATTCTGACCGTGGAGAACGCCGTTCCGGCGGGTCGGTGCACAACGCGGGCGGGGTGGCCAAGACCAAGCGCATGATCCGGCAGGCGTTCGAGTCGCAGATCGCCGGCGAGGGGTTCTCGTTCGTCGAGGTCCTCACCATGTGCCCGACGGGATGGTTCATCCCGACCGCCGAGGGCCCCGGCTACATGGACGACACCCTCGGCCAGGTCCACACGATGGGCGAGCTCAAGGTCCGCGGGGCCTAGGCCACCTTGGACTTCACCTATCCCCCCGAGGCCGAGGCGTTCCGCAAGGAGTTCCGCGCCTGGCTCGAGGGAAACCTCGACCCCGAGCTGGCGGGCCGCCGGTCCGGGCTGCTCGACGGTGGGGACGATGTGGTCGCACGCCTGCGCGCGTGGAACCGCACGCTCGCCGACGCTCGCTACGCCGCCATCGCATGGCCCGAGGAGTACGGCGGCCGCGGCGCGAGCGTGATGGAGCAGGTGGTGTTCGCCGAGGAGATGAGCCGCGCCGGTGCGCCCGGCACGCTCAACCCGCTCGGCATCTCCAACATCGCGCCGGCGATCATGCAGTGGGGCACCGAGGAGCAGAAGCGCACCTTCCTGCCGAGCATGCTGCGCGGCGACGACATCTGGTGCCAGGGCTTCTCCGAGCCCAACGCGGGCTCCGACCTCGCGTCGCTTCGCACGCGGGCCGTGCTCGACGGCGACGTGTTCGTCGTCAACGGGCAGAAGATCTGGAACACGCTCGGGCACCTTGCCAACTGGTGCGAGCTGCTCGTTCGCACCGACCCCGACGTCCCCAAGCACAAGGGCATCTCCTGCCTCCTCGTCGACATGACGTTGCCGGGGGTCGAGGTACGGCCGCTGGCCACGATCACGGGCGAGCGCGAGTTCAACGAGATCTTCC
>VAXF01000286.1 GCA_005888395.1 Actinomycetota bacterium
CCAGCTCGTCGCGGTCACGCGCCGCGCACCAGCGGGCGATCTCGGTGTCGATGTCGTCGTGGGCGGCGCGGCGGCCTGCGGCGGTGTCGAGCGCGGGTGAGCCCGCCCACCCCGGCCGTCCCAGGGCGTCGCGCAGCGCGTCCCACTGTTGCTCGGTCGCGACCGCGAGCGCGATCCACTCATCGTCGCCGCGGCAGGCGTACACACCCTGAGGCGCGGCCACAGGTCCTCGGTTGCCGTCGCGCTCGAGCACGTGTCCGTACGCCGACCACTCGAGCACCTGTTCGGCGGCGGCATTGAGCGCGGCCTCGACCATCGTCACCTCGACCAACCGGCCCTCGCCGTCGCGGTCACGCTGGTCGAGGGCGACGAGCAGGGCGAAGACGGCGTGCATGCCGGCCATCGGATCGCACGTGCCCCTCGGGATGAGCGGGGAGCCGTCAGGGGTGACCCACGCCATGCCCGTGATCTGTTCCATCGTCTGGGCGAACCCCGTGCGGTCGCGCCATGGACCGTCGAGCCCGAAGGCGGGCATGCGCACCATCATCGCCCGCGGGTTGACCGCGTGGACGGTGTCCCACCCGAGGCCGAAGTTGTCCATGACGCGCGGGGTGAAGTTCTCCATGACCGCGTCGGCGCCGGCGATCAGCCGCTTGGCCAGCTCGACTCCCTCGGGCCGGTTCATGTCGAGGGTCACCGAGCGCTTACCGCCGGCGTTGGCGCCCTGGAACACCGGCCCCCACTCCCACCACCGGTCGTCACCGGGGTTGGTGGTCGTGAACCGCATGCCGTCAGGTCGCTGCACCGACTCGATCTTGACGACGTCGGCGCCCAGCACGGCGAGCACCTGCGTCGCGGACGGCCCCGCCCAGAAGGCGGTGAAGTCCACGATGCGGAGTCCCTCGAACGGCAGGTCCCCCTCCCCCTCTGCTTTTGGGCGCGATTTTGGCTGCTCGGACAGCCGATTACGCGCCCAAAACGAGTTGGGGCCGTGGATTCGGTAGGGGACGCGGGGCTGGAGGAAGCCGTCGGGGTGCTCGACGAAGGTGCCCCGCTCGCGGAAGTGCTCCATCTCGAGGACGGTGCGGCCGTTGCCGACGGGCGCGACCGGGATGCGCATCAGCGACGCCAGCTCGATGATCTCGTCGGTGGTGTGGCGGCGCGTCCAGGCGTGGATGATCTCGAGCACCTCGGCCATGCGCTTGCTGCGCCCGGCCGGTGTCGCGAGCGCGCGGTCCTCGAGCAGATCGGGCCGCTCGATGAGCACGAGGAAGTCGCGGAACTGTTGCGCGGTGATCGTGCAGAAGCCGACGTAACCGTCGGCCGTCGGCTCGATCGAGGGGATCTCGATGGTTCGCGCCGGTGCCTTCATCGGTGGCCAGCCGAGGAACTCCGAGAACACGGTCGTGTACGTGTTCATGGTGAGGGCCATGCACTCGAGCATCGACAGGTCGACGTGCTCGCCGCGCCCGCGACGCCGGGCCGTCCGCAGCGCGGCCATGGCGGCGACGGCGGCGTAGGAGCCCGCGACCCACTCGCCGAGCCGGCCGCCGGCATGGAGCGGCGGACGATCAGGCGTACCGCGGGAGCCGGTCGACCCGCACCAGGCCTGGAGGGTGAACTCGGTGGCGACCCGGTGGGCCCACGGTCCGGCGTGGCCGAACGGCGAGATCGAGACGACGACGAGGCGCGGGTTGCGGTCGTGGAGCCGCATGGCCTCGACCGCGCCCGGCGGCCCGCTCTCGACGACGACGTCGGCCCACTCGACCAGCTCGCCGGCATCGGCGGCGGTGCGCTTCGACGCGTTGAGGAACCGGAACAGCGCGCCGTCGGCGCCGTCGAGCGGGGCTCCTGCTGCTGTCCAGGTCCGCAGCGGGTCGCCGGCAGGGGGTTCAACCTTGACGACGTCTGCGCCGGCGTCGGCGAACAGCTTGGTGCAGTACGGCCCGGCGATCTCCGTCGAGAGGTCGAGGACCCGGACGTCGCGGAGCACTACGACAGCTTGTAGAAGCGCCTGGCGTTCTCGCCCGCGATCTTGGCCCGGTCTGCGTCACTGATGTCGGCCCGGCTGCGGAGATGCTTGGTGCTCTCGGGCCAGTCGCCGTCCCAGTGCGGGTAGTCGCTTGCGAACATGATGAAGTCGGCGCCGAGCACGTCGATGACGCCGGGCAGGATCGGCTCCTCGGGCTCGCAGCTCACCCAGATGTTGCCGGCCGCGACGTACTCCTGCGGCTCGCGCCGCCAGCCGCCGGGGATCCAGTCGCCCCGCTTCTCGTAGTGCTCGTGCATCCGGTCGATGAAGTACGGCACCCACCCGACGCCGGCCTCGAGGAAGACGACCCGCAGCCGTGGGTGACGGTCGAACACGCCGCCACTGACCAGCGCGGTCATGGCCGTCATCTGGTCGAACGGGAAGCTGATGCAGTGGACCTGGATGTAGTTGTCGAAGCGGTCGACGCCGATCTTGGGCAGGTGGATGCCGGGCGCGCCGTGGACGCCGAGCGGCATGTCGAGGTCCTCGGCCGCGGCGTAGAAGGTGTCGAGGTCGGGGTGGTCGAGGTTCCTGGTCTTGAGCGCGGGCGGAATCATCGTGCACACCAGGCCGAGCTCCTTGGCCTCGCTCATCACCTTGATCGCCTCGTCGCCGTGCTCGAGCGGCGTGACCGCGACGCCATGCAGCCGGCCCTGACCGCCGCCGCACCAGCCGGCGATCCACTCGTTGTAGAGCCGGGCGAAGCCGGCGGCGAAGTCGGGGTCTTCGAGGCTCGGGGCACACAGGCCGAAGCTCGGGTAGAGGACCATGCGGTCGATGCCGTCGCGGTCGGCGTCGGCGAGCACGCCTTCGACGGTGTAGGGGTTGATGCCGTCGACCTTGCTGAGCCCGTGCTCGGGCGGACACCCGGCTCCCGGCCCCTCCGGCTCGGGATAGCGGCGGCCCTCGATGACCAACGCCGGCCGGCCGTCGGTCTTCAGGACGACGTGCTCGGGCCAGCGCTCCATCGCCGCCCGGCCCAGGGCGGCGCCCTCCGCGACGTGCGCGTCGGCGTCGACGACCGTGAGAGTCACCGGGTCAGTCAAGCACCGAGCGCAGCCAGCGGCGAGCGTCGCCGCGCGAGGACAGCCGGACGACCTCGAGGTGCGCGTGGTCGGGGGACGCGAACCGCTCCGTGTACTCGCGGCGCCGCCGGCCGAAGGTCGACCAAGCCCAGCGGATCGGGTGCTCCGGGTCGATCCATTCCCGCGGGTCCTCGCGATTGCCGTTCCACAGCTCGCGGCGCGTGATGACCCGCGACACGGAGCGGCGGATCACCTGCGTCATGATCCGGGCTCGCGAGTAGTCCAGCCACGCGACGGTGGTGGCGCGCGCCAGCACCAGATCCCGTACTGCGGCGTAGTTGCCGTCGATCACCCATCTGTCGGCGGTCACGACGTCGGCGACACGGCGGCGGAACTCGTCCTCCGGCATCGGCGTCCAGCCCGGTTGCCAGTTGATGGCGTCGAGCTCGACGAACGGCACGTCGAGGCGCGCCGCGAGAGCCCGACCGAAGGTCGTCTTGCCGGAACCCGACGTGCCGACCACCGAGACGCGCACGATCCGACGGTAGGCAAAGATGCGGGCATGCGCTTCGGACTGCAGATCCCGAACTTCACCCTCGGCGTGCCCGACGACCGGCTCTTCGAGGAAGTCGCCGGCATCGCGACCACCGCCGAGGAGAGTGGCTACGACTCGGTGTGGGTGATGGACCACTTCTACCAACTGCCGCCGCTCGGTGGTCCCGCCCAGCCGATGCTCGAGGCGTACACGCTGCTCGGCGCGCTGGGCGCCCGCACGGAGCGCGTCCGCCTCGGCACGTTGGTGACCGGCGTCACGTACCGGAGCCCCGCGCTGCTGGCCAAGATCGTTACGACCCTCGACGTGATCACCAGCGGCCGAGCGATCCTCGGTATCGGCGCCGCCTGGCACGACGTCGAGCACCAGGGCCTCGGCTTCGAGTTCCCGCCGGCGGGAGAGCGCCTCGACCGGCTGGAGGAGGCGGTACAGATCTGCCGGGCGATGTTCCGCGAGGAGCGCCCGAGCTTTGCGGGCCGCCACTACCGGATCGAGGAGGCGTGGAACGTGCCGCGGCCGGTCCAGCCCGGCGGGCCCGCGATCATGATCGGCGGCGGCGGCGAGAAGCGGACGCTGCGGCTGGTGGCGCAGTACGCCGACATGTGCAACGTCACCGGTGACGTCGAGGGCATCCGGCACAAGGTCGAGGTGCTCCGCCGCCACTGCGACGACGTCGGCCGCGACCCGGCTGAGGTGCTCGTCACGCGCATGAGCACGTTGGTGCTCACCGACTCGCCCGAGGAGACCGAACGGACCAACGAGTTCCTCCGCAACGTGGCCGGAGACGCGGTCGGCGCCTTCGACGTCGGTGAGGAGCACGAGATCCTCGAGCGCGTCGGTGAGCTCCAGGAGGCGGGCGCCGAGTACTTCATCTTCAACATGCCGACATCGGGCGTCGACAAGGTCCGGCGGGTGGGCGAGCTGGCGGCGAAGCTGTAGCGGCGGCCGCGCTCAGGCGGGGACGCTCGCCAGCCACTCCTCGCGCTGGCGGGTGGTGCTGTGCAGCGGGTCCTTGTCGAACTGCGGGATCACGTGCGTGCCGAACGTCTCGAGGGCCTCGACGCAGACGTCGATCGGCATCGTCGACGAGAGCATCCCGAACACGAGCTGGTCGGCGCCGATATCGGCGTAGCCCTGCACCGCCCGCGAGCACTCCTCGGGTGTGCCGATGGTGACGAGGCCGGCGTCGATTCGCTTGTCGAGCTCGGCAGGCGTCGGCTCCGGGATCACGTCGGGCCATGTGGGGATGCCCGGCGGCTTCGGGAACGTGTCGAGGTACCGGAACACCAGGCTGTTCTGATAGCTGGCGTGCATGTT
>VAXF01000097.1:0-17482 GCA_005888395.1 Actinomycetota bacterium
TCGTTCGTCGGGCGGTCGCTGACAGCGAAGACCGTGCCGGAGGTGCCGATGGAGACGGCGACGTCGCCCGGCTGCATCCCGATGCCGAGCGCGGCGGCCATGTTGTCGCCGGTACCGGGCCCGACGACGGCGCCGCGCCACTCGCCGGCCGCCGCGGTCGGGCCGAGTACGCGCGGGAGCATCGGCTCCCAGTCGCGGTCGCCGTCGACGATCCCGAGCAGGTCGAAGCGCCAGCGGTCCTCCGCGGGGGACCAGTAACCCGTGCCCGACGCGTCGCCCCGGTCGGTGACGAGCTCGCCCGCGAGCCGGAACGTGAGCCAGTCGTGAGGCAGCAGGACGTGGGCCAGCCGCGCGAACGCGTCGGGCTCGGTGCGGTGGAGCCACGACAGCTTCGTGATCGTGAAGGCAGCCACGGGAACGCTGCCGCACGCGGCCGCCCACGGGACGGCACCACCGAGCTGCTTCAGCAGCCAACCGGCGTCGGCCGCCGACTCGGTGTCGTTCCACAGCTTCGCCGGCCGGATGAGCGCTCGCCGGTCGTCCAGCGCGACCAGCCCGTGCTGCTGCGCGGCCACGCTGACGGCGCCGACGTCGTCTCGGAGAAGCGGCTCGAGCGCCTCCCACCACGCCGTTGGATCCTGCTCGCTTCGGGGCGGTGTCGTCGGCGGGTGGGGGTTGCGCCCGCTCGCCACCAGCTTGCCCGTGTCTGCGTCGCGCACCTCGACCGTGGTCGCCTGCGTCGACGAGTCGATGCCGAGCACGAGGCTAATGACCGGACTCCCGTAATGCGCCAATCAGGACAAACGCTCCAACCTCGCCTTTCTTGCCCAAAAGGGCGGGAAAGTTCCGACGGAGCGGCGAATCTGCCACGTAAGGGTCCCTTGGCTGTGGGAGGTAGTGGTGAGGCGACGGAAGGCGCGGGGTCTCCGGCTGTCGGTGCAGGGCGTCGTGCTCGCGCTGGCCGCGTCGGCGCTCCTGTTCCCGCGCGCCGCGCTCGCAGATGAGGTCCCGTGCTCGCAGCACACCGACCCGCGGCTGGCCTCCATGACCGACGACGGCATCGGCTTCACCAGCTCGCTCGGCCTCGCATCCGGCCGCTACGCGTTGCCCGCGGCGGGTGCACCCACCCAGCTGGTCGTGCTCTTCCACGGGCACGGCAACGACTCCTGCGCCTGGCGCCGCCACCTGCAGCAGGTCGCCGCCCGCGGGGCCGTCGGCGTCGCCATGGACTACACGGGTCAGCGCCAGACGCCCGTCGAAAACTATGGCTGGTTCGCACGCGAGGGCGCGGCAGACTCCATCGCCGCAGCCAAGTACTTCCTCGCCACCTATCCCTCGATCACCCAGGTCTTCGCCTTCGGCATCAGCATGGGCGGCAACGTCTCCGGGGTCGCCGTGGCATCGCAGGACGCGGTGCGCGCCGACGGCAGCCCGCTCTTCGACGACTGGATCGATGTCGAAGGGGTCAACAACCTGACCGAGGAGTACCTCGTCGCCCGTGGAGTCGCGCCGGTCAACGCGGGGGCCGCGCTTGCCCAACAGGAGATCGAGGAGGAGAACGGCGGGCCGCTGGAGGCCGTCCCCGCGCGCTACGCCGAGATCACCAACGTGGCGCTGGCGCCGGACATGCGAGGGCTGAAGGGGGTGGTGGTCGTCAACGGTCTCGACGACGGGCTGGTGCCTACCAACCAGAGCCCCGAGATGACCACCGCGCTCACCGCCGTCGGGGTTCCCGTCCACCAGTTCACCGTCGCCGCCCGCGGCGACGGTGAGCCGGGCACGACGCTGAGCGCGGTCGCGGCCGGCCCCCTGTTCGCCGCCGCCGGCCAGCAGTACACGAGCCCGCTCGCCGGTCACGGGTGGGAGGGGAGCGACACCCAGCTCGTCATCAAGACGGGATTCGATCAGCTCTTCTCCCTCATGTCGGGAACTCCGATCAGCCCGGGAGAGACGCCTGTCCCCGGCACCTGAAGCCGCTACCGCACACCCAGCAGGAGCTCGGTGACCAACTGGTCGAGGCGCTCGTTGGCGTAGCCCTGCGCGGCCAGCGCCTCGAGGTCGAAACGCTCGCGCCGTAGGCCTGCGATCGCGTCGGGGGCCGTGCCGGCCGGCAGCGTCGGCTGCATCAGCTCGTCCGCCTTGGCGGCGGCCAGCGCCTCGCCGATCTCGGGGTCGGCGTGGAACCGCCGGACCTTGTCCTTCAGGATCAGGTACGTCCGCACGCAGCCACGGGCGAACTCCCACACGCCGTCGGCGTCCTCCACCCGATAGGCGTGGGCGTCGAAGTGGCGCATGCCGTCCCAGCCCGCGTCCTCGAGCAGCTTCACCGTGTAGAACGCGTCGCGGATCCCCTCGGAGCCGAAGCGGAAGTCCTGGTCGAACTTGCCGATGCGCTGCGCGTTGAGGTCGATGTGGAAGAGCTTCCCCGCCCACAGCGCCTGCGCGACCGCGTGGTGGAACGAGAGGCCCGACATGGTCTCGTGGGCGAACTCCGGGTTGACGCCGACCATCTCGGGCCACTCGAGCCGCTCGATGAAGGCCAGCGCGTGGCCCACCGTCGGCAGGAACAGGTCACCGCGCGGCTCGTTGGGCTTCGGCTCGATCGCAAAGCGCAGGTCGTAGCCGCGGTCGCGCACGTGGGCGCAGCACGCGTTCACCGCCTCGGCGTAGCGGTCGAGCGCGGAACGCGCGTCCTTGGCCGCGTCGCACTCGACGCCCTCGCGCCCGCCCCACATCACGTACACCGTCGCGCCGAGCTCGACGCCGAGCTCGATGGCGTCGAGGGTCTTGGCCAGCGCGTAGCGGCGCACCGCGCTGTCATTGGCGGTGAAGGCGCCGTCCTTGAAAACCGGGTTCGAGAAGAGGTTCGTGGTCGCCATCGGCACCTTCATGCCCGTCTGGTCGAGCGCCCGCCGGAACCGCTTGACGATCGCCTCGCGCTCTGCCGCCGACGAGCCGTCGGGCACCAGGTCGCTGTCGTGGAAGTTCACGCCGTACGCGCCGAGATCGGCGAGGTGGTGCACGGCGTCGACTGGTTCGAGCGGCGGCCGGGTCTCGTGGCCGAACGGGTCGCGGCCGCGGTTGCCCACCGTCCAGAGCCCGAAGGTGAAGCGGTCCTCCGGCGTCGCGACGAATGTGTCGCTCATGATTTGCACGCTACCGCCGGGGCTCGACGGCGACCCCGGTGGTCAAGCGCCGGCGCTCACCCACCTCGCGGACGTCGCCCACGAGCGTAAAGGCGCCGTGGAGCCGCCCGTCCTCGCTCGACGCGCCGACCGTCAGGTCGATCCGCCCGGGCTCCACAACGCGACGCAGGTCGAGCCCGGTGAACGACAGCACGTCGGCGGGGATGGTGAACCGCACGCACGCCGCCGCTCCGGGTTCGAGGAGCACGCGTGCAAAACCGCGCAGCTCCTGCAGCGGCCGGGTGACAACCGCCACGGGGTCGCGGACATAGAGCTGGACGATCTCCTCCCCTTCGCGGCCACCGGTGTTGCGGACCGTGCACGACACGACGGCCTCGCCGTCGACCGGCACCTCCGCGGGCTCGATCGTCAGGTTGCCGTACTCGAAGGTCGTGTAGCTCAGGCCGTGGCCGAACGGGAACACCGGCCGCGTGCTCGACCGGCTGTAGCCGACCCGTGACAACGGCTTGTGCAGGTGCGGGAACGGCTGCTGCCCGGCGCCGCGGCCGAAGGTCACGGGCGTCTTCCCACTCGGGTTCACCCGGCCGAGGAGGACGTCGGCGACGGCGGTGCCGCCCTCCTCCCCCGGGAACCACGCGCCTACGACCGCGGCGGCGTGCTCCGCGATCCACGGGATGGCGTAGGGCCGGCCGACCACGAGCACCACGACCGTCGGCGTACCCGTACCGGCGACGGCCTCGACCAGTTGCGGCTGCAGACCGGGCAGCGCGAGGTCGTCGGTGTCGGTGCCCTCCCCCGACGTCCCGCCGCCGAAGTGCCCGGCCTGGTCGCCGACGACCACGACGGCCACGTCGGCCGCCTCCGCCGCGGCGACGGCCGCGTCGATCCCACTGCCGTCGTCGCCGGTCACGTCGCAGCCGTGTACAGCCGCGACACCGAGCGCGTCCGCGATCGTGGCCACCGCGACGCCCGGCGGCGCGTCGGGGAAGTGGGCGGCGACGTGGTTCTCGAAGCTGTAGTTGCCGAGCAGCGCCGCGCCCGACGCCGCGTTGGGCCCGATCACCGCGAGCCGTGCGCCGTCGGTGAGCGGCAGCACGCCGTCGTTCTTCAGCAGCACGATCGACCGGGCCGCTACCTCGTAGGCCAGCGCCCGGTGCTCGGGCGGGTCGAGGTCGATCGAGCCCGCCACCTCGACGTAGGGGCGCTCGAACAGGCCCAGCTCCTCCTTCATCCGCAGCACCCGCTCGACGGCGCGGTCGAGATCGGCGTCGGCAACGAGCCCGCGGTCGATCGCGTCGGCCAGCGGGGCGCCGTAGCAGTCGGGGCTCGGCAGCTCGACGTCGATGCCGGCGTGGAGCGCCGCCGCCGCCGACTCGGCCTGCCCCGCGGTCACCCCGTGCAGCGCGTGCAGGTAGCCGACGGAGAAGTAGTCGGACACCACGATTCCGTCGAAGCCCCACCGATCGCGCAGGATCTCGGTCAGCAGCTCTCGCGACGCCGCCGCCGGCACGCCGTCGTTCTCCTGGTAAGCGTTCATCACCGAGCGGACCCCACCGTCCTTCACGGCCATCTCGAACGGCAGCAGGAACACGTCGGCCATCTCGCGGGGCCCGACGTGGGCGGGCGCGAGGTTGCGCCCGCCTTCGGAGAACGAGTGGCCGGCAAAGTGCTTGGTCGTGGCGACGACGCCGGTCGTGAGGTCGTCGCCCTGCAGCCCGCGCACGTAGGCGGTGCCGACACAGCCGACGAGATAGGGATCCTCGGCGATGCACTCCTCGACGCGTCCCCAACGGGGGTCGCGCACCACGTCGAGCACAGGCGCGAGGCCCTGGTGGGCGCCGACGGCCCGCATCTGGGTGCGGATGGCGTCGCCCACCCGCTCTACCAGCGAGGGGTCCCAGGTCGCGCCGTAGGCGAGCGGGCACGGGAACGCCGTCGCGCCCCATGCCATGAACCCGGTGAGGCACTCCTCGTGGACGATGGCAGGGATGCCGAGCCGCGTGTCCTCCACGAGGCGGCGCTGGAGCTCGTTGACGATCTGCGCGCCCCGCGCCGGGTCGAGCGGCCGGCCGCCGAACGGGCGGGTGAGCTGGCCGAGACCGTGACGGATGATCTCGTCGGTCGTCCGGTCGTCGGCGACCGAGACCAGCGGGGTGCGGTAGGGGCCCAGCTCGCCCGTCTCGGGATCGAGCAATCCCCAATAGCCGACCAGTTGCGCCAGCTTCTCCTCTCGCGTCATCCGCGAGAGCAGGTCGGCGACGACCTCGGTCATCGTGGCCGCGACCCGTAGTCGCCGAAGGGATCGTCGCGCTCCCGCACTGCCTGGCGGAAGCCCGCGGCCTGTGCCCGGGCGACGAAGTCGAGGCCCTCCTGCGTGTGGCGGGCGACGCCGTCGAACAGCGAGCCGAGCAGCCGGGTCGACGCCATGCCCATGTTCTCCGCCGTCTGGTTGCAGAGCAGCTTCAACATGACCAGCTGGGTGGTGGGCACCTGGGCAACGCGCCGTGCCAGGGTCGTCGCCCGCGCCGCGAGCTCGTCGTCGGGCACGGCCTCGAGCACGAGGCCGATGCGGGCCGCCTCGTTGCCGGAGATCTCGTCGCCCGTGAGCAGGTAGCGCTTGGCCCGCTCGAGACCCATCCGGTACACCCACATCGCCGTGGTGGGAGTTCCCCACACGCGCGACGGCGGGTAGCCGAGCTTGGCGCCCTCGGCGGCCACGATCATGTCCGCGCACAACACGAGGTCGGTGCCCCCGCCGATGCACCAGCCGTGGACGGCGGCGATCGTGGGCTTGGACGCGTACCAGAGCTTGAGGTACGTGTCGACGAAGCGGGAGATCATGCCGTAGTCGCCGACCGAGTCCCACACCCGCCCGGTGTCGGTCCGCGGCTGCGCCGGTATCGACCAGTCGAGCCCATAGCCCGCGCAGAACGCGGGGCCCTCCGCCCGCAGGAGCATCACCCGCACCTCTGGATCGGCGTCGGCGTCGTCGATGGCGGCGGCCAGCTCGTCGCGCAGCGCGGGCGTGATCGTGTTGTACTCCTCGGCGCGGGTCAGCACGATCGAGCGGACACCGGCCTCGGTCTCGGTACGCAGGGTGCTCGGCATGCGCGCACGTTTAGCATCCCCTCATGGACCCCGTCGTCGCCCGCAAGATGTGGCGCACCCTCGAGCCCCTGCACGGCATCGTCTACTTCGCCGCCGACGCCGGGGCGCGCTACCGCGCCCTCGGGCTGCCCGAGCACATGCACTACTTCCCGACGCGTGCCGCGGCCATGGGGCCCGTGCCGGCTGAGGTCGTGATGGCCACGTTCTTCAACTTCCACCCGGCCGTGGTGCGCGCCGCGATACCGGCTGCATGGGAGATCGCGGCGCCCGAGCAGATCCTCGGCGCCCGGGTGGCGGGCGCCGGCGACGTCCTCCGTCGCATCCTCGGTGACGCCGTCGACTCGCCTGAGGTTGCCGAGGCCGCACGGTTCGCGCGCGCCGCGGCCGAGGCCTGCCCGCCGCAGGGGCGGCCGCTGTTCGGGGGGCACGCGTCACTCCCCTGGCCCGGCGAGCCGCACCTGGTGCTGTGGCACGCGATCACGCTGCTGCGCGAGTTCCGCGGCGACGGCCACGTCGCTCTCCTGCTGATCGAGGGCCTCGACGGGTGCGAGGCCCTCGTCGTCCACGGCGCGACCGGCGAGGTGCCAACGAGCATCCTGCAGTCGTCGCGCGCGTGGCCCGACGACGAGTGGGGGGCCGCCACCGAGCGCGTCCGCGCCCGGGGCTGGCTCGACCGCGAGGGTCAGCTGACGGACGCCGGCCGCGAGCACCGCGACCGCGTCGAGCACCGCACCGACGAGCTGGCGCTGGCGCCGTGGCAGTCGATCGGCGAGGACGCCTGCGACCGGCTTCGCGGGCTCGTGCGCCCCCTCAGCAAGGCGATCGTCGCCAGCGGCGAGCTCGGCTTCCGCCGCTGACGCAACCCCCTGCCGTTCTGGGTCGAGGGAGGGGCGGGTGTCAGCCGGTGCCGCCGCCGTCGACGTAAATCACCTGGCCGGTGACGTACTCGGCCTGGGCGACGAGGAAGCGGACGACGTCGGCCACGTCCTCCGGTTGGCACACCCGGCCGAAGGGCGAGCCCGCGTCGAGGGTGCGGATGTCCTGCACGCCCATCGCGCCTTTCACCAGCCGCCGGCCCATCTCGGTGTCGACCAGACCCGGCGCGACCACGTTGACGCGGATGCCGTTCGCCCGCTCCTCTTTGGCCAGGGTCATCGCCAGCGCCTCGAGCGCGGCCTTGGCCATGTTGTAGGGGCTGGAGTTGACCGCCATCAACCGCGTCGCCGCGCTCGAGATCATCACGACGTCGCCGCGTGGGCGCGTGCGCATACTCGGCAGCACCAGCTTCGACACGAAGTGGGCGCCGATGGCATGGGTGCGCACGACCCGCTCGAGCTCAGCCGGCTCGGTATCGGCCACGGTCTGGCCGCGGCTGGCGATGCCCGCGTTGTTCACGAGGACGTCGACGAACCCGAAGTCGGCGACCGCGGCCTCGACCATGGCCACGTCGTCGTCCCACGAGTCGATCGACGCCTGATAGGCCTTCGCCCGCCGCCCGAGCCGCTCGATCTCACCCACGGTCTCCTGAGCAGCGGACTCGTCCTTTCGGTAGTTCACGGCGACGTCGGCGCCCTCGCCGGCGAGAGCCAGCGCGATCGCGCGCCCGATTCCCCGCCCGCCACCGGTCACCAGCGCGACCCGTCCGTCCAACGTCATCGAGCTCCTCCTGCCATCAGCCGGGCGAGCCGGTCACCGTAGAACGCGAGCGCGTTCTCGCCCAGCACCTTCGACTCGAGCTCCGGCGGCAGGCCGCGCTCGCGCACCGTCTTGACCGCGCCCGGGAAGACGGCGTCGTAGTGCGGGTAGTCGCTGGCGAAGCAGATGCGGTCGGCCCAGCCCAGCTCGGCGGTGGCCGGCATCGCCCGCTCGTCGACCTCGAAGGTGAGCCACGCCCGCCGCGGCAGCATGCCTTCGGGGTCGCCGCCGGCGAAGTCGGCCGGCGACAGCTCGTAGTGCTCCTCGATGCGCTCGACCCAGTACGGCGCCCAGCTGCACCCGGCCTCGAAGAAGCCGAGCCGCAGCGTCGGGTGGCGTTCGAACACGCCGGCGAGCGTGACAGCGAGCATGGCCGTCATCTGCTCGAAGGGGTGGCTCAGCACGTGGCCGCCCGTGTACGAGTGCACGCGATCGGCGCCCAGCGTGTGGATGCCGCTGCCCGTGTACGCCTCGTGCAGCACGATCGGCACGTCGAGCTCGCACGCCGCCGCCCACAGCGGGTCGAAGGCGACATCGTCGACGGTACGGCTGCCGATCCGGTTGGGCCGCATGACGCCGCCCGCGAACCCGTGGCGGTTCACGGCCCGCTCCAGCTCGGCAACGGCAAGCGCCGGGTCCTGCTGCGGCAGCAGCGCCATCCCGATCAGCCGCGTCGGGTCCGCCGCGCAGTAGGCCGCCAGCCAGTCGTCGTACGCAGCGCACAGCGCGGCCGCGACTGTGGCGTCCTCGTACAGGCCGAAGAGGAACCCCATGCTCGGGTAGAGGACGGCGGCGTCGATGCCCTCGCTGTCGAGCACCTCGAGCCGCACGCGCGGGTCGCGCCCGCCGGCCCGGTACTCGCCGCCGGCCGCGGTGTGGGTCTGCGCGCCGCGAGGGAACGCGTACTTCGGCCGCCACGGTCGCCCCTCCACGAGGATGGTGATCCGCCCGTCGTCCTCGCGGCGCGTCGTCGGCGCCAGCGGGCGCAGCTCGGGATCGAGCGCCTCGACGAGCTGCGCGCCGTCCTCCTCGACGTGACCGTCGGCGTCGATCACCGGCATTGTCTCCTCCCCGGGCGGGGCCCCAACCCCGCCCTCCTCGCCGAGATGGGGACCCCTACCCCATCCGGCGCCGTCGGGGGGAGCCTATTGAACGACGGTGTTGGTCAGCTCCCCCAGGTGCTCGACGGCGAGGGTGACCGTGTCGCCGGCCCGCAGCCACGGGTGGGCGTCCTCGCCACCGGTCAGGCGCAGCTCGAGCAGGCAGCCGGTGCCGCAGGTGCCCGAGCCGATCACGTCGCCGGGCTCGACCCGGGTGCCACGCGACGCGTAAGCGATCATCTCGCCGAAGCTCCAGTGGATGTCGGCGAGCAAGCCGCGTGAGAGCTCGACGTCGTTGACCCTGGCGGTCATGGCGAGGTCGTAGGCCTTGCCCGCGGCGAGCGGTGCCAGCTCGTCGGGCGTGACGATGAACGGGCCGAGTCCGGTGGCGAAGTCCTTGCCCTTCGCGGGTCCGAGCCCGAGCCGCATCTCCTGCCGCTGGATGTCGCGCGCACTCCAGTCGTTCATGATCGTGAAGCCCGCGATGTGGTCGCGCGCCTCATCGGGGTCGAGGTCGGCGCCACCCCGGCCGATCACCGCCGCCACCTCGAGCTCGTAGTCGAGCTCGCGGCAACCGGATGGGATCGTGACCGTGGC
Organism: Actinomycetota bacterium; assembly: GCA_005888395.1. Classification (GTDB taxonomy): domain Bacteria; phylum Actinomycetota; class Acidimicrobiia; order Acidimicrobiales; family AC-25; genus AC-25. Next base: position 9,647 of record VAXF01000097.1, read on the forward strand.
GCCGTGGCCGACGAGCGCGTGCGGGTTGGAGAAGTAGAACACGGGCAGCTCGTACCAGTCGGGGTCCATCTCGAGCCCGCGCGCCGCCCGGGCGGTCCGCACGTGGCCCTCGAAGGCGTAGAAGTCGCGCACCGACGGCGGCACGGGCACCGGTGGCAGCAGGTCGACCGCCTCGATGGCAGCTTCGACGGCCGGCGAGCGCAGGACCCGCTCGGCCTGCTCGGCGAGCGCCTCGTTGCCGTCGCCGAGCAGGTCCACCAGCCGGACATGGGGCGGGAAGCCGTAGACGACGCCGTCGACCACCACTCCGACGTGCGCCTCGCGAGTCGCGCGCCATACGAAGCTCGCCCATCTCACGGGGTCAGGGCTGGCGCCACGACCGCACGTAGTCGGGGTCGGAGATCGCCTCGCCCGCGGCGGTGAGCCGCAGCGGGCGGCGGGCGTCGATGTTCACCGCCACCTCGTCGGCCCGCCCTCCGGGACCGGCGGCCCGGCTGCGCTCGACCGCCTGCGGCTGCGGCCCGTGATGGATGCCGGCGGGGTGGAACGTGAGCATCCCCTCCTCGATGCCGACCCGGCTGAAGAACTCGCCGCGGTGGTAGAAGATCACCTCGTCGACGTCGATGTTGCGGTGGTAGAAGGGCACCCGCAGCACCGCCGGGTCGGTCTCGAGCGGCCGAGGAGCGAACGTCGCCACCACGAAGCCCGGGCCCACGAAGGTGGTGTGCGCCGACGGCGGCAGGTGGTAGCGGGGCGACGTCACCGGCCTGAAGTCGTCGACGTTGACGCGCAGCGGGGCGAGGTCGCCCTTCCAGCCGACCACGTCGAGGGGATGGAACGGGTAGCGCACGGTGGTGATCGCGCCGGCGCGCAGCACCCGAACCTCGAACGTGCCCGCCTCGTCGTGCGGGTCGGGCTCCGGCACCTCGACGACCGCGGGGTCGAACAGCGCGTGCCGGCCGAGCAGGCCGCGATCGGGCAGGCCGATGCTGCCGCCGAGCGCCTCCACCGCGAGCAGCCGGGTCGCAGCGGTGGCGGCGACGCGATGAGTGGTGCCGCGCGGCACGACGAGATAGTCGCCCGGCCGGTAGCGGAGCGGGCCGTACTCGGTCTCCAGCACACCCTCGCCGCGATGCACGAAGAGCAGCAGATCGCCGTCGGCGTCTCGGAAGAACCACGCCGGCGCCTCCGATACCGACCACTGCGAGACGCGCAGGTCCTCGTTGACGAGGAGCGCGACAGGAAGCGCTTCGGGGCCCTCCATCGGCAGCCGGCCGGTGTCGAGGGCGTGCGGCCGCAGCGGACCGTCCACCTCGTCCCATCCGGTCGGCGGGTGCAGCCGGTAGAGGTGGCTCGCGGGTCCGGCGAACCCCTCGCGCCCGTGCTCCTCCTCGACCGTGCCCTCCGGCAGGTCGGCATGGGCCTGCCGCGACGTGCGCCCGCGCACCCACTGCGGCCGGAACCCCTCGTCAGCGGTCACGCTCTAGAGGTTGCCGCGCCGGGCCTGCTCGCGCTCGATGGCCTCGAACAGGGCCTTGAAGTTGCCGGCGCCGAACCCCTTGGCGCCCTCGCGCTGGATCACCTCGAAGAAGACCGTGGGCCGGTCGGTGACGTTCTCGGTGAAGATCTGCAGCAGGTGCCCGTCCTGGTCGCGGTCGACGAGGATCCCCAGGCGCCGGATGTCGTCCCACGGCAGGTCGAGGTCGCCCAGCCGCCGGCGAACATCGTCGTAGTAGCTGTCGGGGACGGCGAGGAAGCGGACGCCCCGCGCCCGGAGCGCCGACACCGTGGTCACGATGTCGTCGGTGCGCAGCGCCACGTGCTGCACGCCCGCGCACCCGTAGTAGTCGAGATACTCCTGGATCTGGCTCTTGCGCCGGCCGTCGGCCGGCTCGTTGAGCGGCAGCACCACCTTCGACCCGTCCCACACGACCGTCGACATCAGCGCCGAGTAGTCGGTGGAGATCTGGTCGTCGCCGAAGTGCACGAGCTGGTCGAAGCCCATCGTGCGTCGGTAGAAGCCCACCCAGCGGTCGAGGTCGCCACGCTCGACGTTGCCGACGCAGTGGTCGACGGCGCGCAGGCCGACGTCGGGCCCGACGGGACGCGGTGGCAGGCCCTCGTCGCCGAAGCCGGGGGCGAAGACGCCGTCGTACGCGGCCCGCTCGACGAAGGTGTGGCGGGTCTCGCCGTAGGTGGCGATGCGGGCCCGCACGATCCGGCCGTGCTCGTCCTCGTCGACCCATGGCTCGCGCACGCCCACCGCGCCGCGCGCCACCGCCGAGTAGTACGCGCCGCGCGCGTCGCTCACGGTGAGCGCGAGGTCGCGGGCGCCGTCGCCATGGGCCCGGACGTGGCGGGCGACGGGCGACGCCGGGCCGAGCGCGCCGGTGACGACGAAGCGCACGGTGTCCTGCTCGAGCACGTAGGACACGCGGTCGGTGACACCCGTCTCGGGCCCCGCGTAGGCGACCACGTCGAACCCGAAGTCCGACGCGAGGAACGCGGCGAAGGCGCGGGCGTTCCCCACCCACAGCTCGAGGTGGTCCCAGCCCACGATGTAGGCCGCCGGCGAGCGGCCGGTCGCGACGTCACGGTCGAGCGTTGTGGTCACGCCGCCGTCCTTCCCGCGAGCCGGTCGGCATCCAGCCCGTCCCAGAACGCGTTCACCCCGTCGAGCATCGCGGCGGCCCCCTCGAGGAACCGATGCTCGTCGAAACCGGACGTGACGTAGGCCTCGGCCAGCTCGTCGGCGGTGTGGGCAGCGTGCTGGTCCTCCACCCGGTCGTGCCACGTCCAGAAGGCGAGGTTGAGCCCCGGGCACTCGCGCGCTCTGAACGCGCTCAGCCCCGCGATCAGCTCCTTCCAGAAGCCCGCCGCCGCCCAGTGCTCCACCGCGTACGACGCGCCCTCGGCCGTCGAGGGATCGTCGGAGCCGTAGATGCGCCACAGCTCGTCGCAGAAGAACAGGGTCGACGACGTGGCGTGCCGGCGCTTGCCGAGGTCGGAGAACTCGAGCCCGAGCGGCTTCGCGAACCGCAACAGCCATTCGAAGTGCGCCGCCGCGTGCCGGTAGAAGCTGCCGTCGACGGTGCCGTCGGTCGCCACGCCCTCGTCGTCGACGCGGCCGTTGAACGCCACGCCGAGCTCGTTCATCAGGATCTCCTTGCCGGCGCGGTACGACTCGATGTCGGCGGCGTTGATGACCTTGCGCAGCTGCGCCTCGACGAACAGATGGCTGAACACGCTGAACTGCACGGTGAGGTGGCGAACCTCGTCCCGTGTCGCCTCGCCGCGCGCGAACCAGCGCGTGTACCGGTTGTCGACCACGACCGGGTGGGCGTGGACCACCTCGTTCACGCGGGCGTTGAAGGCATGCAGATCGGAGGCGGCGAGGTCGCGGGTACGGGTCAGCCTCATGAGTCCCCTTGCCGGTGTGTGTCCTGTACCGTCAAGTGAAGGATCACCCGACCAGCGAGTCAAGCTCTTGACGAATCGCTGGTCAGAATGTCCAGTGAACCGGCCGGCAGCGAGCGGGAGGTTGAGCAGGTTGACCAGCGCCATCGACGCCCTCGACGCCCGGCTCATCCGGGCCCTGGCCGAGGCCCCCCGGACCGTCGTGCTCGAGCTGGCCCGCCGCCTGCGGGTGGCGCGGGGCACGGCCCAGGCGCGGCTCGACAAGCTCCAGCAGCGGGGGGTCGTCACCGGGTTCGGCCCCGACCTCGACCTGCCCGCGCTCGGCTACGGAGTGCTCGCCTTCACCTCGATCGAGATCGCGCAGGGCCGGCTGCACGACGTCGTCGAGCACCTGCGCGCGATTCCTGAGGTGCTCGAGGCCCACGCCACGACGGGCACCGGCGACCTCCACTGTCGGGTGGTGGCGCGCACGAACTCCCATCTGCAGGACGTGGTCAACCGCATCCTCGAGGTTCAGGGCATCGACCGCACGACGACGGTGATCGCGCTGTCGGAGCAGATCCCCTACCGCGTGCTGCCCCTCGTTGAGTCGGCGCCCGACGACTAGAGGCCGTAGAGGGCGGTGGCGTTGCCGCCGACGATCGCTGCCAACTCACCTGCCGGCACGCCCGCGAAGTCGCGCTCGATGACCTTCTGCGAGTGCGGCCACGTCGAGTCGGAGTGCGGGTAGTCGCTCGCCCACATCAGCTGCGACAGCCCGACGCGCTCGCGGGTCTCCACCGCGATCGGGTCCTTCTGGAACGTGTACCAGCAGTTCTCGCGCAGGTACTCGGCCGGCTGGCGCGACAGGGTGATGCCGCGGCCCAGCCAGTTGTGGTGACGCTCGAACATCTGGTCGAGGCGGTACGCGTAGTGCGCTACCCAGCCGGCGTCGTGCTCGGCCGAGACGACGCGGAGCCGCGGGTGACGGTCGAACACGCCGCCGAAGATCAGCAGCGACAACGTCTGCTGCATCTGGTGGACGATGCTCATCACGCCCATCATCGGGATGCGCGAGCCGAGCGTCGGGTCGCCACCCATCGAGCCCGTGAGGATGTGGAACGACACCGGCCAGCCGCGCTCGGCGAACGCCGCCCACAGCGGGTCGAACCGCGCCTCGGCGTAGTGCCCCTCGGCCGGCATTCCCGGCACCATCGCTCCCCGCAGGCCGAGGTCGTGGGTGCGCCCGACCTCGACCACCGCCGCCTCGACGTCGATGGTCGGGATCATGGCCAGGCCGACGAGCCGCCCCTTGCCGGCGGCGCAGTACTCGATCAGCCAGTCGTTGTAGGCGCGGATGCAGGTGAGCTGGTACTCGATGTCCTTCGACTGCGCGAGCGACATGCCCACCGACGGGTACAGCACCTCGGCGGCCACGCCGTCGGTGTCCATGTCGTCGAGGCGCGCCACCGGGTCCCAGCCGCCGGAGCGCAGCGACTCGACCTGGTCGCCCGTGTACCGCAGCTCGCTCGACGGCTTTCCGGCCGCGCCGGCGAGGCCGACGGGGAACGGCCGCAGCCCGTCGATGGCGAACACGTGGCCGTGGCGCTCGTCCTCGACCATCCGCGGCGCGCGCTCGGCGAAGGGCGTTCCCGCCAGCCGGCTCGTCCAGAGGTCGTGGGGCTCGAGGACGTGACTGTCGGCGGAGATGATGCGGGTCATGTGGTCTCCTCCCCTGAGGCGCTGGTCGGCGTGAACCGCACCGGCAGGTGCTTCACGCCGTTGATGAGGTTGGACCGGAGGCGCTCGACCGGCCCGGCCGGCTCGATGTCGGGCATCCGGGCGAGGATCTCCTCGAACATGGCCCGGGCCTCGAGCCGGGCCAGGCTGGCGCCCAGGCAGAAGTGCGGCCCGAGCCCGAAGGCGACGTGGTTGTTCGGCGCGCGCGTGATGTCGAACCTGCCCGCGTCCTCGAACGCGGCCTCGTCGCGGTTGGCCGACGAGTAGTAGATCGCCACCTTGTCTCCCTCGGCGACGCGCGTCTCGCCGATGAGGGCGTCGCGGGTGGCGGTGCGCCGGAACTGGATGACCGGCGACACCCACCGCAACAGCTCCTCGATCGCGACCGGGAGGAGCGACCGGTCGGCGCGCAGCCGCGCCAGCTGGTCGGGGTGGTCGAAGAGCGTCAGCATGCCGCCGGACACCAGGTTGCGCGTGGTCTCGTTGCCGGCCACCACGAGCAGGAAGAAGAACATGTTGAACTCGATGTCGGTGAGTCGCTCCCCGTCGACCTCGGCGGTGACGAGCGCGCTGATGATGTCGTCGACGGGGTGCGCCCGCTTCTCCTCGGCCAGCTCGTGGGCGTAGATGAACATCTCGACCGTGGCGACCTTGGCGTCGACGAGGGAGCCGTATTCGGGGTCTTCCAGCCCGATGGTGCGGTTGCTCCAGTCGAGCAGCCTCCAACGATCCTCGGTCGGCACGCCCATCAGCTCGGCGATCACCTGGAGCGGGAGCTCGGCCGCGATCTCGGCGACGAAGTCGCACTCGCCCTTCGGCGCCACGTGGTCGACGATCTCGTGGGCGAGCTCCCGCACGTGCAACTCGAGCAGCCGGATCATGCGCGGCGTGAAGCCGCGGTTGACGAGGCTACGCAGCTTGGTGTGCTGGGGCGCGTCCATGTGAATGAGCTGCTGGCTCATGAAATGCAGCTCGTCGGGTGTGAGGTCCATGAGCAGGGCCGACTGCCGTCCCGACGAGAACGTGACCGGGTCGCGCTCGACGGCCACCACGTCGTCGTAGCGCGTCACCGCCCAGTACCCGCCGCCGGCGTCGGGCTGGCGGTGGACGGGGTCGTGGGCGCGGAGCCAGGCGAAGTAGTCGTGGGGCACGCCGGCGACGAAGCTCTCGGGGTCGAACAGGTCGACAAATGGGGCGTTCATGGCAGCAGCAGTCTGGCGCACGAGACGGTGGGACGTCGTGGTGGTGGGCGCAGGCCATAACGGGCTCACCGCCGCCGCCTATCTCTCCCGGGCCGGGCGTTCGGTGCTCGTGCTCGAGCGACGCCCGCAGGTCGGCGGGGCGTGCACGGTCGAGCAGCCGTTCCCCGACGAGCGCTGGCTCGTCAGCCCGTGCGCGTACGTCGTCGGCCTGCTGCACCCGCTCGTCGTGGCCGAGCTCGACCTCGCCCGTCACGGGTACCGCGTCGACCTGGTCGAGCCGCACCTCTGGTGCCCGTTCGAGGACGGCACGTCCCTCGCCCTCTGGGACGACCCGGCCCGCACCGCGGCTGCGGTCGCGCGGCTCTCCCCGGGCGACGTCGACGGCTATCTCTCCTACGAGGCGCTGTTCGCCCGCATCCGGCAGGCGTTGCGATCCGAGCCCGACACCTGGATCGGCGACGCGCCCTCGCGGGAGCAGGTCGAGGAGCGGCTCGGCCACGACCCCGAGGCGGTCGAGGCCGTGTTCGAGGCGTCGATCGCGGAGGTGGTCGAGGCCCACGTACACGACGAGCGCCTGCGCACCGCGCTCCACGGCCAGGGGGTCATCGGCACCAACGCCGGGCCACGCGACCCGGGCACAGCCGCGATTCACGTTCTGCACTCGCTCGGCACGCTCGAGCGGCGCGAGGGCGCGTGGGGATACGTGCGGGGCGGCATGGGCCGCATCTCGCTCGCGCTCGCCGGCGCGGCGCGCGAGGCGGGCGCCGAGATCATGACCGGCGTGGAGGTGGCCGCCATCGCTCCCGGCGAGGGCGTGCGCCTCGACGGCGGTGACCTGATCCGCGCGGGCGCCGTCGTGTCGAACGCGGACCCGAAGCGGACGGTGAAGCTGTGCGAGAACGGCGTGCCCGAGGGCTTCCGGTCGCGCGTCGACAACTGGCGCAGCGAGAGCCCGGTAGTGAAGGTGAATTGCGCGCTCTCACGCCTCCCGCGGTTCACGGCCACGACCGACGACAGCGCTCCCCACCGCGGTGTGGTGACGATCAGCACGGGCGTCGACGACACCCAGGCCGCGTTCGCGGCGAGCCGGCGCGGTGAACCGGCGCCCGCGTGGTGCGAGCTCTACTTCCACACCGCCTACGACCCGAGCGTCGCCCCACCTGGCGGCCACACGATGAGCGTGTTCGCCCAGTACGTGCCGTACTCGCTCGACTGGGACGCACGACGCGACGGGGTCGGCGACATGGTGCTGGCCGCGATCGCGCGGTTCGCGCCCGAGGTCGCGGATGTCGTCGAACACCGTCAGGTGCTCGGACCACCCGACGTCGAGGCGCGCACCGGCCTCACCGGCGGCCACATCTTCCAGGGCGAGTGCCTGCCCGACCAGATGTGGGACCGGCGCTTCTCGCCGCGCACGCCGATCGAGGGCGTCTACCTCTGCGGCGCGGCGACACATCCCGGTGGAAGCGTGATCGCCGTCAACGGCCGCAACGCGGCG
>VAXF01000097.1:17504-20206 GCA_005888395.1 Actinomycetota bacterium
CGCCTCCACGGGCGGGCAATACTGCGTGACGTGGGACGGCTCGACGGGAAGGTCGCGCTGGTGACGGGCGCCGCGAGCGGCATCGGCCGCGTGGCGGCAGAGCTCTTCGCGGCCGAAGGCGCGCGCGTCATGGTGGCCGACATCGTCGACGCCGACCTCGGCGACGGCGCCGGCGACGGTATCGCCTCTGTCCGGGCCGACGTCTCGAAGGCCGCCGACGCCGAACGCATGGTGCGCGCCACCGTCGACACCTTCGGCGGCCTCCACGTGCTCTATAACAACGCGGGCGTGCTCCCCCCCGACGACGGCGGCACCCTCGACACCCCCGAGGACACGTGGGACCGCGTGATGGCGGTCAACCTCAAGGGCGTCTGGCTGTCCTGCCGCCACGGGATCCCCGCCATGCTCGACTCCGGCGGCGGCTCGATCATCAACGTCGCGTCGCTCGTCGCCCTGATGGGCTCTGCGGTCGCCCAGATCGCGTACACCGCGAGCAAGGGCGGGGTGCTGTCGATGACGCGGGAGATGGCCGTCGAATACGCACGTCGCGGCATCCGCGTGAACGCGCTGTGCCCCGGGCCGATCCAGACACCGCTGATGGCCGAGCTGCTCGCCGACGAGGCCAAGCGCGCCCGCCGCCTCGTGCACGTGCCCATCGGACGGTTCGGCGAGGCCGACGAGGTGGCGCGCGCCGCCCTGTTCCTCGCGTCCGACGAGTCGTCGCTGATGACCGGCGCGTCGCTCGTGGTCGATGGCGGGATCTCGGTCGCCTACGTCACACCGGAGGGATGATGGAGCTCGGCCAGCTCGAAGCGGGCGTGCGCAACGGCGACGTCGACACCGTCCTCACGGTCTTCCCCGACCTTCAGGGCCGGCTGATGGGCAAGCGGGTCACCGGCCACTTCTTCGTCGACGAAGTGGCCCACGAGGGCATCCACGCCTGCAACTATCTCCTCGCCGTCGACGTCGAAATGAACCCGCTCGCCGGCTACCGGTTCGCCAGCTGGGACCAGGGCTACGGCGACGTGAAGGCAGTGCCCGACCTCGCCACGCTGCGACCCGTGCCGTGGCTCGAGAAGACGGCGCTCGTCGTCTGCGACCTCGTCGACGACCACGACGAGCCGGTCGAGGTGTCACCGCGGCAGGTGCTGCGGCGGCAGGTCGAGCGGGCGGCGGCGCGCGGGCTCGCGGTCGACATCGGTGCCGAGCTCGAGTTCTTCCTCTTCAAGGACTCCTACGAGGAGGCTGCAGCCAAGGGCTACAGCGGGCTCGTGCCGCACGCCCCCTACAACGAGGACTACCACGTGCTCCAGACGACCAAAGACGAATACCTGATCCGCCAGATTCGCAACGGGATGGACGCGGCCGGTGTCGAGGTCGAGTTCTCCAAGGGTGAGGCCGCCGCTGGCCAGCACGAGATCAACCTGCGCTACGCAGAGGCGCTCGAGATGGCCGACCGCCACACGATCTACAAGAACGGCGCCAAGGAGATCGCGGCGTTGAACGGTCGCAGCATCACCTTCATGGCCAAGTGGTCGATGGCCGAGGTCGGCTCGTCGTGCCACCTGCACTCGAGCGTGCGGGGCGCCGGCGAGGAGACGGCGCGCCACTGGCTCGGCGGCCTGATGGCCACGGCGCGCGAGCTCGCGTGGTGCTTCGCGCCATACGTCAACTCCTACAAGCGCTACCAGCCCGACTCATGGGCGCCCACCGCGATCGTGTGGGGCCGCGACAACCGCACCTGCGGGTTCCGCCTCGTGCCGGGCCGGGTCGAGTCGCGCATCCCGGGCGCCGATGCCAACCCCTACATCGCCTACGCCGCGACCATCGCCGGCGGCCTGCACGGGATCGAGCACGCCATCGAGCCGCCGCCCGAGCACGAGGGCAATGCCTACGAGGCCACCGGCGTGCCGCGCGTACCGTCGACGATCGTCGAGGCCATCGAGGGGCTGGAGGCGAGCACGGTGGCAGTCGAGGCGTTCGGCAAGGACGTCCACGAGCACCTCCTCAACACCGCCCGCCAGGAGTGGGAGGCGTCGAACCGCGTCGTCACCGACTGGGAGCTCGCCCGCAACTTCGAGCGCATCTGAGTTACATCGAGGGCTTGGTGCAGCGGATGCCGGTTTGGTCGCCGCAGCCCGGCGGTGTCTGGCTGATCGGCGGGAGCGTCGGCAGCAGCGGCAGAAGGATGCTCGACTGGTGGTCCGGGTCACTGAGGATCGTGTTGGCAGCGGGTGGCTGGCCCGAGCCGTAGGCGTTGAGCTCGTCGGCGAACGGCGGCGCGTACACCTGCACGAGCAGCCGGTGGCCGGCGCGGAGCACGTGGCCGAGCGGGAACACCTCGATCTCGTACTCGTAGGCGTCGCCCGGCGTGATCGTGGTGCCCTTGGTGAAGGGGTGGTAGGGCCGGTAGACGTCGCCGGCCGGTGTGTGATCCGAACGTGCGTCGTCGAACGCGCGGAACGACGCGCGCAACATGCCCCGCTGGAGATACGAGTAGTTGCCGGCGGCGTCGACGTCGATCAGCTGCACGAAGAAGTCGGTGTCGGGCGCCGTCGAGGTCGCCCACAAGTCGACGTCGATCGGGCCGGCGATCGTCGCGGTTGCCCCGCCGAGGTCGAGCGAGTAGCAGACCTGGTCGGGTCCGCTTGCCGTGGTGACGGGCCCGTAGTCGTTCGCGTACGCATCGTCGAGGGTCGTCT
>VAXF01000098.1 GCA_005888395.1 Actinomycetota bacterium
AGCCGCCCTGACCGATGATCTCCTCGACCTGGTTGCGCACGGCCTCGAGCGAGATCCCGAGCGACTCGAGCGCCTTCGCGGCGACACCCTCGCCCTCGTGGATGAGGCCGAGGAGGATGTGCTCGGTGCCGATGTAGTTGTGGTTGAGGAGCCGCGCCTCTTCCTGAGCCAGGACGACGACCCGGCGGGCCCGGTCAGTGAAGCGTTCGAACAATGTCCGCCTCCAATCGGAGCGGTCGCTGCGGCCAGTCTACCGATGCGTCCCCCAGAGGGAACATGCCCCCGAAGAGGCGGGGCGCCTTCTCCTCTCAGGCGCAGCTTCGCGTATCTTCCCCAGGTGGCCGCTGTCGGCTCCCTGCTGCGTCTTCCCCACATCACCGACGATCTCGAGCGGGTCGAGGCGCAGCTGCGCGCGTCGGCGCAGTCGGACGACGCGTTCCTCACCCAGGTCGCAAGCCACCTGATCGAGGCCGGAGGCAAGCGGCTGCGGCCGGCGCTGGCGTTGGCATCAGGCTATCTGGCCCGGTCGCCCGCTTCGGACGAAATGGTCATGGGCGCGGTCGCCGTCGAGCTCGTCCACCTCGGGTCGCTCTATCACGACGACGTGATGGACGAGGCCGCCACCCGCCGGGGCGTGCCGAGCGTGAACGCCCGCTGGGGCAACCTCGTCGCCATCCTCGCCGGCGACTACCTGCTGGCGCGGGCGTCAGAGCTTGCGGCGTCGCTCGGCGGCGAGGTCTCCCGGCTCCTGGCAGCGACCATCGGGTCGCTGTGCGAGGGGCAGGTCAGCGAGCTGCAACAGGTGTTCGACGTGCGCCGCAGCGAGGACGACTATCTCTCGGCCATCTCCAGGAAGACGGCAGCGCTGATGAGCGCGTCATGCCGCATCGGCGCGCTGACCGCCGGGCTGGACGCGGCGCGGGTCGAGGCCCTCACCGACTACGGGCGACGCCTCGGGATGGCGTTCCAGATCGTCGACGACGTGCTCGACGTGGTGGCCACCGAGGAGCAGCTGGGCAAGCCGGCGGGCAACGACCTGGTGGAGGGCGTCTACACGCTCCCCGTGATCCGGGCCATCGCCAACGGGGGCGGCGCCGAGTTGCGCGACCTGCTCGGCCGGCCGGTCGAGCAAGGCGACGTCGAGCGGCTCCGCGCGCTGGTGCGGGCGAATGGCGCCGTCGGGGAGGCATGCGATGTGGCCCGCGGCTACGCCGCCGAGGCCGCGGCGTCGCTCGTGGCGGTGGGCGACGGGCAGGTCGCTCAGGCGCTGGCGGCCGTCGGCTCCTCGCTCGTCGACGGCATCCCCACCTGACGCCCGAGGAACTCCAGCACGGCCCGGTTGAAGGCGCGGGGCTGTTCGGCCATCACGCCGTGCCCCGCGCGCGGGACGACGGTCAGCTCGGCGCCGAGAATGAGCTCGGCCAGCTCCTCGGCGTCGGCCACCGGCGTCAGGATGTCCTGGCTGCCGACGACGACGAGCGTGGGCACGTCGAGACCGATGAGCTCGCCGCGAAGGCGGTCGTCGGCGGCGAGGATGGCGGCCACCTGGCTGGCGAAGGCGTCCGGCGTGGTGGCGAAGACGAGCGAGCCGAGCACCTGGGCGGGGAGCTGGAGTCGCCGGCGCGAGCGCGGGCCCACCAACCAGCGCAGTGACCGGGCCGCCAGCGGGCCCATGCCCCGCTCCCGTGCGGTGCGGGCCCAGTCCTCGAGCAGGTCGCGCCGCCACTGGTGGTGATGGCAGGCGGTGCACGCGAGCACCAGCGACCGCACCCGCTCGGGATGCCAGACGGCCAGAAGCTGGGCGATCACCCCGCCCATCGAGGCTCCCATGACGTGGGCCGCGCCGACGCCGGCGGCGTCGAGGACGGCCACGGCGTCCTCGGCCATCACCGTGAGGTCGTACGGGCCCTCGGGCCGGTCGGAGCCGCCCACGCCGCGGTTGTCGAAGGCGATGCAGCGGTAGCGGCGGAGGGCCCAGCGCTGCAGGAGCCACCCGCGTGCGTCGGCGCCCAGTCCCTGGATCAGCAGGAGCGGCTCGGCGCGCCGATCGCCGAAGGTCTCGTAGCGGAGCCGGGTCCCGTCACGCGCAGTGGCAAAGGGCATGTGACCAGCGACGATACTGCCCCCTCAGTCCCCTGCGGCGGACCTCATCCCAGGAGCCAGCGGGCCGGCGCCAGCCGGTCGAGCAGCGCCTCGAGCCGCTCGTGGACGGTCGCGGCGGCGGCAGGGGCGGGGGCGGCGGCCGCCACCCGCCAGCGGCCCGAGAGCTCGCCGCCCACGAGCGCAACCGGCCACGCGGGCACGCCGAGACGGGATGCGGGCGCCAGCAGCTCCGGCGGGATCGCCCCCACCCGTCCCCGCGCCCACATGCGGGCGGCGAAGACGGCCACGACATATCCGGCGCGCAGGAGCCCGGCCAGCTCCTCGGGGCGCTCGACGGCGCCGCCGAGCCGCCGGAGCGCCGGTCCCACGGGAGCGACGTCCGGTATGCCGAGGAAGCGAAGGCCGCGCCCGGCGTCGCGGCGCACAGCCCGCGCGAGCACCGCCGGCTCGGCCAGCCCCAGACGCCGGTTGGCGACCAGCAGCACCGGTCCCTCCGCCGGCAGCGTGTCGAACCCTTCGGCTTCGACACGCAGCAGCAGGCCGAGCACGGGGTCGACCAGGGTCGCGAGCCCGTCGTCGTAGCCCCACTCGTCGATCTCGAACCGTCCCCCGAGCCGAGCGCCGAGCGCGTTCACGCCGCGGTTTCGTCCCGGACGCGTAGCGGGGTCACCGGCGCCCAGTCGTAGAGCGCCTTGATCACCTCGGCGGTCGAGTGGGCGGGCTCGACCCCGAGCACCTCGCGGGCGCGCCCCCCGTCCGCCGTGCGCCCGCGGCTCAGCAGCTCCAGCAGATGGTCGGGCATCGAGGAGCCGGCGACCTCGGCCGCCCGCCGGACGATCTCCCAGAGTGGCCCGCCCGTGGAGGTGGGCCGGAGACATGGCCCCGCCACCGGGAAGGGCATCCGGCTCCCGAGCCGGGCCGCCTGGAAGGGCGTGACCGCGCCGCGACCGACGACGTTGACCACCGCGTCGGCGCCGCCGAGGAGGGCGGCGACGAGTGCACGCGCCGCGTCGTCGTGGTGGAGCACCGCGAACGGCGGGTCCGCGAGGAGCGAGATCGGCACCACCGGGAGGCGCAGCCAGCGCCCGAGCGGGCTCGGGACGTGCGGCCCCACCACCGGCGCGAGCCGGAGGCAGGCCACCGCGGCTCCGGCTCGCCGCCCGGCCGCGGCGGCCACATGCTCGACGTCGAGCAGCGAGCGGCCGAACGGCGAGGTCGGGTCGGGCGCCACCGACTCGTCGGGCACCGTCACCGCTCCCCTCGCCCGGCCGTAGACCTCGAGACCCGAGCGCACCACGAGCCGCTCGAGAGACCCGACGAGGGCCGCCGACTCCAGCGCGGCCCGCGTGCCCGCGTCAGTTCTTGCCGCCGCGGTGGTCGCGGCCGCCTCCGCGCCGGGCTCGTACGCGCCGAGGTGCACGACGGCCGTGGGAGCGAAGCCGGCCACGATGCCGGCCACGCGGGTCATGTCCCGGGGGTCGACGCGGTGAAAGGTCGCGCGCCGCAACCGCCGGCGCGGCGGATCAGCGTCGAGGCCGACGAGCTCCTCGATCGACGCCTCGGCTAACAGCAGCTGCACGACCCGCGTGCCGAGCGCGCCACCCGCGCCGGTGACGAGGACCCTCACGAGGAGCTCTCGCCCGAGCCGCCGCTCGGACGAGGAGCGGGTGCCTCCGGGCGCAGGGTCGGGAACAGCAGGACGTCGCGGATGTTCTCGGCGCCCGACAGCAGCATCGCCAGCCGGTCGATGCCGATGCCGAGCCCGCCGGTGGGTGGGAGCCCGTAGTCGAGGGCGCGGAGGTAGTCGTCGTCGACTGGTACGTCCTTGCGCTCGGCCTGCTCGACGAAGCGGGCTCGCTGCTCGTCGGGGTCGACGAGCTCGCTGAATGCGTTACCCAGCTCGCGTCCGGCCACGACGGGCTCAAATCGCTCCACCAGCTCCGGATCGTCCCGATGCGCGCGGGCGAGCGGCGAAACCTCCTTCGGGTAGTCGAGGACGAACACGGGCCCCCACAGCTCCGCCTCGGTCGTCTTCTCGTAGACCTCGAGCACGAGCTTGCCGGGACCCCAACCCGGCTCGACCTCGACGCCGAGGCCCTTGGCCAGCACGCGTAGCTCCTCGACGGGCATCGACGGGTGGAGCGTGACGCCCGCGTGCTCGGCGACCAGGTCGAGCAGGCGCGCCCGCCGCCAGGGCGGCGTCAGGTCGAGGTCACGTCCCGCGTAGGCGATACGCGTGCCGCCGCACAGCTCCGTGGCGAGGTGGGAGACGAGCTGCTCGGTGAGCTCCATCATGTCGTGGTAGTCGGCATAGGCCTGGTAGAGCTCGAGCATCGTGAACTCGGGGTTGTGGCGGGGGGATATCCCCTCGTTGCGGAACACCCGCCCGATCTCGAACACGCGCTCGAAGCCGCCGACCACGAGCCGCTTGAGGTGCAGCTCGATGGCGATCCGCAGATAGAGGTCGAGGTCGAACGCGTTGTGGTGGGTGACGAACGGTCGCGCGTCGGCGCCGCCCGCGACCGACTGGAGCATCGGTGTCTCCACCTCGACGAAGCCGCGGTGCTCCAGCCAGCGCCGGACGAGGGCGACCATGCGGCTCCGCAACAGAAAGGCCTTCCGGCTCTCGTCGGAGACCCACAGATCGACGTAGCGCTGCCGGTAGCGCGTGTCGATGTCGCGCACGCCGTGCCACTTGTCGGGGAACTGACGGCGCGCCTCGGCCAGCAGCACCCACTCGGCGACCAGCACCGAGAGCTCGCCTCGCTTGGTGCGCACGACCTCGCCGCGCGCGCCGATCCAGTCACCGAGGTGAAGCGAGCAGAACTCCTCGAAGCGGTCGGTGACGCCGGCCTGTGCCATCGCCTGGATGCGGCCGCCGGAGTCCTGCAGCGTGCCGAACGCGAGCTTGCCCATCGTGCGCCGCAGCATCAGGCGGCCCGCCACCGACACCTCCACGCCGCTGGTCTCGCCGGCGGCCAGCGTCGCGAACTGCTCCTGGAGCCCTGCCGCCTCGGCCGTGCGGTCGAAGCGATACGGGATCATTGCTCCGCGTTCTTCTCGTAGATGAGACGGAGCCCGTGCAGCGTCAGCCAGGGCTCCTCGTGCTGGATGCAGGCCGACAGGGGCGCGATGAGCGCGCTGAGCCCACCGGTCGCCACCACGGCCGCCTCGCCCAGCTCGTCCATGATCCGGCGACAGATCCCGTCGACCATGCCGGTGACGCCGTAGATCACGCCCGACTGGATCGACTCGACCGTGCTGCGGCCGATCACGCTCGGCGGCTCGACCAGCTCCACCCGCCGGAGCCACGCGGCGCGGCTGAACAGCGCGTCGAGGCTGATCTCGATGCCGGGGGCGATGGCGCCGCCCACGTACTCACCCTTGGCCGAGACCGCGTCGAAGACCGTGGCCGTGCCGAAGTCGACGACGATCGCCGGTCCGCCGTAGAGGTCGAAGGCCGCAACCGCGTCGGCGATGCGGTCGGCCCCGACCTCCTTCGGGTTGTCGTAGAGGATCGGCATACCGGTCTTCACGCCCGGCTCCACCACGAGGGGTGTGAAGCCGAAGTAGCGCTCGGCCATGTCGCGCAGCGCGCCCGTGATGCGGGGGACGCCCGACGAGATGGCAACGCCCCTGATGCCCTCGTCGAACGAGAATCCGTGGAGCTGGAGGAACTGGCCGATCAGCAGGGCGTGCTCGTCAGAGGTCCGCTCCGCGTTGGTCGCGATGCGCCAATGGTCGAGCAGCTCCTCGCCGCCGTACAGGCCGACGACGGTCTGGGTGTTTCCGGCGTCGATGACGAGCAGCACGGCGCGGCTAGTTGTTGAGGTCGAGGTCGAGCCCGATGTCGAGGACGGGGGCGGAGTGCGTCAGCGCCCCGACGGAGATCAGGTTGGCGCCCGCGTCGACGTACGCGCCCAGCGTCTCGACCGACACATTGCCGGACACCTCGACGGGGAACCGGCCGTCGACGATCTTCACGCACTCGGCCACCTGCTCGGGCGTCATGTTGTCGAGCAACACGAGGTCGGCGCCGGCCTCGATGGCGGTGTTGACCTGGTCGCGCTGGTCGCACTCCACCTGCACGCTCAGCCCGGGCCAGCGCAGCCGGGCGCGGGCCACGGCCTGCGGTATCGACAGGCCCGCGAGGTGGTTGTCCTTGATGAGCACGCTGTCGGAAAGGCTGCCGCGATGGTTGACGCCGCCGCCCGCGCGCACCGCGGCCTTCTCGAGGGCGCGCAGGCCCGGCGTGGTCTTCCGCGTGTCGCGGACGCGCGCCTTGCCGTGCGTGGCCCGCACGTAGCGCCGGGTGAGGCTGGCGATGCCCGACAGGTGGCACAGGAAGTTGAGCGCCGTGCGCTCGCCGGTGAGGATCGAGGGCAAGGATCCCTCGACGCGGCCGATGACCTGGCCGGTGACGATCTCGACCCCGTCGTCGACCGACCAGTCGACGCGCACCGCCGGATCGATCTGCGCGAACGTCTCGGTGGCGGCCAGGCACCCGGCGATCACGCCGTCGGCGCGCGGCACGAACGAGGCCACCACGTGGCTGTCGACGGCGAGGAGGGCGGCGCTCACGTCGCCCAGGGCGCCGATGTCCTCGGCGACGGCGCGGGCGACGGCCTCCCTGATCGCGGGCATCGGAGCCTGGAGGTCGTTCACGAGAGCACCAACCGCACACGGTAGGCGGGAGACGGCTCCGGGAAGTCGACCCTCGTGTGAGCGCCCCGGCTCTCCTCACGCGCTCCGGCGGCCGCGAGCAGGGCCGAACCGACGGTGAGCAGGTTGCGAACCTCGGGATCGGCGGGCGCGCCGAGCCCGTCGAGCACCCGCGCCGTGTCGGCCAGCGAGGTCGCGCTCCGGAGCACGCCCGCCCCCAGCGTCATCGCCCGCTGCAGCTCGTCCCGCTGCTTGGCGGCCTCGTAGGCGGCCGGCAGCCCACCCGTCACCGCCGGCCTTGGGAGCCCGCGGCCGGCGATTGCCTCGGGTGCGACGTCGCGCTCGAGCACGCAGCGCATCGCCCCGGTGGACTCCGGGCCGTCCTTCCGCCGCTCGAGTGCCTCGAGGACGCGCGGGGCGAACACCATCCCTTCGAGCAGCGAGTTCGACGCCAGCCGGTTGGCGCCGTGGACGCCGGTGCACGCGACCTCACCCGCGGCCCAGAGCCCCGGGAGGGCAGTGGCGCCGTCGAGATCGGTGACGATCCCGCCGCTGAGGTAGTGGGCGGCCGGCGCGATCGGGAGCCACTCGCGCGCCGGGTCGATGCCAATCGCTCGCACCTCCGCCGCGATCGTCGGGAAGCGCTCGTCGAATCGCTCTAGTCCGGTGGCGTCGAGCCACAGGTGGTCGACGTGCTGGTCGAGCATGCGCGCCGTCATCGCGCGGGCCACGACGTCGCGCGGCGCGAGCTCGTCGACGAACCGCTCGCCCGCCGCGTCACGCAAGAGAGCGCCGTGGCCGCGCAACGCCTCGGACAGGAGCGGACGGGGCATCTTCGGGTGATGGAGCGCGGTCGGATGGAACTGCATGAACTCGACGTCGGCCACCGCGACGCCGGCGCGCAGTGCCATCGCGATTCCGTCGCCCGTCGCCTGCACCGGATTGGTGGTTACGGCGAACAGCTGACCGGCCCCGCCCGTCGCCAGCAGCACGTTGTCCGCCTCCACACGCTGGGTGTCGCCCGCGGGATCGAGGGCGATCACGCCGCGGCACCGCCCCTTCTCGACGACCAGGTCCGACGCGAACCAGCCCTCCATCACCGACGCCGCCGTCGCCCTGACCGCGGCCACGAGCGCTCGCTCGATCTCCACCCCCGTCGCCGCACCGCCCGCGTGCACGACCCGGGGCACCGAGTGGCCGCCCTCACGCGCCAGCGCCAGCTCGCCTTCCGCGTCGCGGTCGAACACCGCGCCCATCGCGATCAGCTCGTTGACGCGTCCCGGCCCTTCGTCGACGAGCACGCGCACCGCGTCGACGTCGCACAGGCCCGCGCCGGCCGCCAGCGTGTCGGCGAGGTGCAGGTCGGTCGAGTCGGGGTCCTCGGCCAGCACGGCGGCCACGCCGCCCTGCGCCCACCGCGTGGCGGACTGGTCGAGCGCCGCCTTGGTGAGCACGCCGACCTGCAGCCCCGGCTCGCCCGCTGCCCGTACCGCTGCGGACAGCCCGGCGACACCACTTCCCAGCACGAGCAGGTCGAGCCGAGACATGAACCGAAGCTAATCGGTGAGGTTGTGTAGCTCCGCCTGCAACGACGTCATGTTGGAGTCGACGGGCCGGTTGCGCGAGTCGACGTGGACGACCCGCGGCGTGAACTCCTCGAGCTCGGCCTCCTCGTAGTCGGCGTACGTGATGACGATGACTCTGTCGCCGGGCTGCACGAGTCGCGCCGCGGCGCCGTTGAGGACGACGTCGCGTGGGCCGCCGGGAATGGCGTAGGTCTCGAAGCGGGCGCCATTGTCGACGTCGAGCACGTGCACCTGCTCGTGCTCGCGGATGTCGGCCATCCGCATGAGCACAGGGTCGAGCGTGATCGACCCCACGTAGTGGAGATCGGCCGCGGTGACGGTTGCGCGATGGATCTTCGACTTCATCATGCGTCGGCGCATCAGATCGTTACTCCCATGTTGTCGATCAACCGGGTGGTGCCCACCCGGGCGGCGACGAGCAGGCGCACGTCGCCGCTGAGACGGTCGGGTACGGACAGGTCGTTGGCGTCGACGGCCTCGGCGTAGTCGAGCCGGGCGAGCGGCTCGCACGCGATCGCGGCCGCCATGACGGCCGCGATCACCGACGGGTCGCGCTCGCCGGCCTCGAGCGCGGCCGCGCCCGCGGCGAGCGCGCGGTGAAGCACCGTGGCCGCCCGTCGCTCGTCGGGCGACAGGCGCACGTTGCGGCTCGACATCGCCAGCCCGTCCGGTTCGCGGACGGTGGCGCACCCGACGACGTCGACCGGCAGCGAGAGGTCGGCCACCACCCGGCGGACGACCGCCAGCTGCTGGAAGTCCTTCTCGCCGAAGTAGGCGCGGCATGGGCCGGCGACGGCGAACAGCTTGGCCACCACGGTGGCCACGCCGTCGAAGTGCCCGGGCCGCGACACCCCCTCGAGGCCCTCGGACACCCCGGCCACGCGCACCGTCGTCTGCACCCGCTCGGGGTACATCTCGTCGACGGACGGGGCGAAGAGGAAGTCGGCGCCGGCACCGGTCGCCACGGCGGCGTCGTGGTCGAGGTCGCGCGGGTACGACTCGAGGTCGGCCGGCTCACCGAACTGGAGCGGGTTCACGAAGTCGGTGACCACGACCACGTCGCACTCGGCGCGGGCCTGCCGGATCAGCGCGGCGTGCCCGTCGTGGAGGTACCCCATCGTCGGCACCAGCCCGACGCTCTCGCCACGAGCCCGTGCCGCGTCGAGCTCCTTCCGCAGGCGCGCGATGCGGTCAACGACGACAACCCCTGCGACCCCTGCGACTTTTTCACGTTGGTACATAGCAGGGGTGACCGCAGTGGCCAAAAGTCGCCGGGCCTGGGCGACCATGGCCTCGTACGCCTCACGCTCGGTCACGTCGAGGGCGGCCAGATGCCGAGCGAGGGTCGCATCGTCGCCGCGAGCCACCGGGCCGGTGAGCGCGGCGGCGGGCCCGACGGCGGCCACGTTCTCGAGCGCACCACGCGCCAGCTCGAGGTACGCCTCGAGAGGGACGCCCGCGCCGGCGGCCGCCCGTTCGACCTGGCCCATGAGTGCGAC
>VAXF01000067.1 GCA_005888395.1 Actinomycetota bacterium
GTCTGCGTGGCGCCGGCAGGTGAGCTGCAGGCCCACCGGGAGGCCGTCGGCCGTGATGCCGGCAGGAACGGAGACGGCGGCGTTCCAGCACAGGTTGGCGAGCATCGTGAACGGGACCGGCCCGGCGGGTGCGTTCCGCCCGTCGATCTGCATCGGCATCGGGCCTTCCGCCGCGAACGCCGGCGTGGCCGTGGTCGGCGTGAGCAACACGTCGACGTCGCGGAACAGCGCGGCCGCCTCCTCCTCGAGCTGCTGGCGGTGGCGTTGCGCAAACGCGAAGCGGGGCACCGGCCACTTCTCGCTGCTGTCGAGTCCCAGGCGGACGAGGCTGGTCATCTCGTCGGCTCGATCGGGCCACATGCCGCGTTCGAGGTCCTGCCACAGGTCGCACGCGCCCGATGTGAGCCACGTCTGCAACGGGTTCGTCGGCGCGAACGGGCGGTCGACGAGACGCAGGCCTGCCCCCGCCACCAACGCGTCCGCCGCCTCACGAGCGATGGCGAGCACCTCCGCGTCGACGACCGCATAGCCCATGTCGTCGGACCAACTGGCCCGCAGGCCGGCGACGTCGAGCTCCTCGATCGCCCGTTCGTACGAGACGGTCGGAGGCGGCAGTGATGCCTTGTCGAGGTCGTCGGGACCCGCGACCACGTCGAGATGACGGGCGGCGTCGGCGACGGTGGTGACGAGGGCGCCGTACACCGAGGTCATCGACACGGCGCTGCGCGGATGCGGGATGCGCCCGTAGCTCGGCTTGAGGCCGAGGAGGCCGGCGAAGGCGGCGGGGATGCGCGTCGAGCCGCCGCCGTCGCTGGCGGTGCAGAACGGCACCAAGCCCGCGGCGACGGCAGCGGCCGAGCCGCCGCTCGACCCGCCCGGCGTACGCGTGGGATCCCATGGGTTGCGCGTGGTGCCCCACGCCTTGGTGTCCGTGAAACAGGTCGAGCCGAACTCGGGTGCAGCCGTCTTGCCGACGGGAACGGCGCCGGCGGCGCGCAGGCGGGCGACGTGCACCGAGTCGTCCTCGACCGGCGGCCGGCCCTTGTAGAGCAGCGACCCCTGCGACGTGGGCATGCCCGCGCAGTCCTCGAGGTCCTTCACGCCGAAGGGCACGCCGGCGAGCGGCCCGGGGTCCTCGCCGCGCTCGACGCGTGCGTCGACCGCCGCGGCCTGACGGCGGGCGGCCTCCGGGTCGAGGTGCACGAAGGCGTTGAGCTCCGCGTTGCGCTTGTCGATGGCGACGAGGCACTCGTCGAGCACCTCGGTGGCCTTGCGCTCGCCGCGACGAACGGCCTCGGCAACTTCGATCACGCTGTCCATGGATTGTCTCCTCCTGTCAGATCTTCTCGGCCAGTTCGACCATCGCCTTCTCGATGCCCTCGGCCAGCACCTGCAGGTCGGCGGCCGCGTCACGGCACCCCGTGAGCCCGAAAGCGAGCTGGCCGTCGTACGACACGACCGCGATGATCACCGACATCCCCGCGATCAGCGGCACGTAGGGGAACGCCTCGAGCATCCGCGCCCCCATGCAGTACAGCGGCATCTGCGGCCCCGGGATGTTGGTGACGCCGACGTTGACGAACCGCTGATATGGCGCAAGACGCGCCGCCAGCGCGAGGAGCGTCGGCGGCGCGTAGTCGGCCAATGACATCAGCGAATCGGCCGCCACCGCCTGCTGCGACTCCTTGAGATCCTTGGTCTGCGCGGTGATGGCGCGCAGACGGGCGACCGGGTCGCCCTCACCGACCGGCAGGTCGGCGACCAGCCCCGAGACGCGGTTGCCGAGCAGCATGCGTTCGGAGTCATCGCGCACCGAAACGGGAAGCCCGACCCGCAGCGTGAGGCCCTCGACCTCCTCGGCGCGGCTTTCGAACAGCTGGCGCAGCCCGCCGGCGGCGATCGCCAGCACGACGTCGTTCACAGTGCCGCCGAGCGCCCGCTTGACCGCCTTCACCTGCTCGAGCTCGACGCGCGCCATCTCGTACCTTCGGTGCGGGCCGACCGCGACGTTGAGCGACGTGCGGGGCGCGATCTTCGCCGACGTCGTGAATGCCCGCCGGAGCTGGGCGGCGCGCTCGAGCACGCGCCGCGGGCCGCGCGCCGCGGCCCGCACCGACCGCACCATCTCGCGAGGTACCGTCATCCGCTCGACGACGCTGTCGCGAAGCAGCTCGGCGGGCGTCGGCGCCGGTGCCGGCTCCCATGCCGGCGCCTCGACCGGCGCCGGCGACTGCTCGAGGTCGAGGATCACGGTGGCCACGTCCACGCTCGACACGCCGTCGACGAGGGCGTGATGCGTCTTCTGGATGATCGCCACCCGCTCGCCCTGCAGCCCCTCCACGAACCACAGCTCCCAGAGCGGCCGGCCGCGGTCGAGCATGTGGCTCTGCAAGCGCGCCATCAGCGCCTCGAGCTGCTCCTCGTTGCCCGGCTGCGGCAGGGCGGTGAGGCGAACGTGATAGGCGAGGTCGAAGGCGTCGTCGTCGACCCAGACGGGCCGGCCCTGCTGGAAGGGCACCATCATGAGCTTCTTGCGGAAGCGAGGGACGAGGTGGAGCCGGCTGCCGATGACCGCTCGCACCTCGTCGATGCGGAACCGGCCGCCGTCGTCGAAGAACGGCGCGCCTTCGAAGATCGCGAGCGAGCCGACGTGCATCGGCGTGTCGGGTCGCTCCATGTGGAGGAACGACGCGTCCTGGCCGCTCAGTCGGTCGTACATGAGGATCTCCCCCAGCAGAGTCCGCCGCGATGCTACGACCGCACGCCGTAGGCGGCGAGCCGGGCGGGTGCGTCCGGGAACACAGCGGTGAGGGCGGCGAGGAGGTCGGCCGGGCGGGCGATGCGGTAGGCGTTGCGGGCCACGTAGACACGGAGGGCGCAGTCGACGAGGCCCGGGGCGCCGAGCGAGGCCAACGCCTGCACCCCCTGCACGTAGACGCCCCGGTAGTAGCGCCTCGGATGGGAGCGGCCGGGCGACGAACGACGGCAGCACCCCCTCGAAGCGGGCCTCGGCCCAGCTCGCCAGGCCCTCGTCGAGCCACGGGTCGCGGCCCTGGTCGTTGCCGACGAGGGCATAGAACCACTGGTGCCCGAGCTCGTGGCTGGTCGTGCGGCCGATCGTGCCCGGCCCCTGCATGACGTGCGCCGGGTATTCGATGCCACCGCGCAGCCCGGGCGTGACAGCGACGGTGTAGGTCGGCCACGGATAGGGGCCGAAGCGCCGGCCGAAGTCCTCGAGCACCCGCACCGCCTTCGCCACGTAGGCGGCCGGGTCGTCGGCCAACCCCCCGGCGACGCCGACGGTCACGTCGACACGATCCGGCGCGTGCGCGATGGCAGTGGCAACCCGGAACCGCCCGACCGAGAGAGCGAAGTCGCGCACGGCGGTCGCGCGCCAGCGGCCGCGGCCGTCGTACGCGCCCGTGCCGAGGGCGCCGAAGCCCGGCGGCAGCGCGACCGAGACGTCGAAATCGGCGGTCGGAGCGGTCGACGCCTCGGCAAAGCCGGCCACAGGCGGATCGTCGTCCCAGCCGACGTCCGGCTCCCACGACAGGATCGGGAAGAACGACCCGAGCCGGAGCACCTCGCCTTGCCGCGCCAGCCGGTCGTTGGCCGGACCGGGGACCTGCAGCGACCACGGCATCGCGACCGTGACGGCACGGTGGGCCGGGAACCGACCCTCGACGACGAGCGTGGTCGGCTCGGGCGACGACGTGCGCGCCGGCGCGCCGTCGACGACGACGTTGCCCGTCCCGAGCGAGCCGCCGCGTGCGCGCTGGCTGGGCTCGTTCGGCCACAGCCGGAACAGGAGCCGGTCGGTGTCGAGGTCGGGAGTGAAGCGGACGGTGAGGTCGCCCACCACGACGCCGGTTTCAGGGCGGATGTCGAGATGGAGCGCGTACCGCGGCCGCTCCGGGTCGGGCGCGGCCCGCGCCGGTACCGGGCAGCCCGCCGCGGCCGCGCCGCCCGTTGTCGGTGGCGCAATGGTCGGTGGCGCGTTGGTCGTTGCCGGTGCCGTCGCAGGTGCGCGTGCCGTCGTGGTCGTCAGCGCCGGACTTGACGCGTGCGGGGAGCAGGCGGACACTCCCGCCATCATCAGCACCACCACCGCACGCGCGCGCACACCGTATGGTCGCGTCGTGGCCCGGCCCGTGCTGACCCCCACGTGCGTGTGGCGCGCGACACCGGAGCTCGTCGTCGCCCTCGACGAGCGTTTCGGCGAGCCGGTCGACGCCTACGTCAACGGGTCGCAGGTGTGGCTCCGCGACGACGGGCCCGGGGACATCACCGTCGAGTGGCGGCTCCATCCCGTGGCGGGCTATCGCCGTCCGGCGGGCTTCGACACCTACGACGTGCTCTCCGAGGTGGCGCGGGCGCTCGCCACTGGCGAGCAGCCGCCCGCGCCCCTCGACCGGCTGTGGGACGGACTCGAGGCGTTCCCGGCCTACGGCGACGAGGTCGAGCCGGCGACACTGGCGGCGACGGTCGCCGACGCACTCGGGATCCCACCCGACGCCGCCGGGCTCGTCGACCACCGCCGCATCGGCGACGAGTGGGAGCGGTCGGAGGGCGCCGTGTCGGTCGTCGCCCGCCTGCTGGAACAGCTCGACGCCGGCTGAATCAGCGCTGGCGCCACTCCCGATCGAGGATCGACATGATGATGCCGTCGACGTGCACGCCGGCCTGGAATCCTGCCTCGCGGAGCACACCCTCGCGCTGCAGCCCGCACTTCTCGTAGCAGCGGATGGCGCGGGGATTGTTGGCGCTGGTGATGAGCCAGAGGCGGTGGCAGGCGAGCTCGTCGAAGACGTAGCGCATGATCGTCTCGATCGCATCGCTTCCCAGCCCGCGGTCGCGCGCTTCTGCCTCGCCGACGAGGATGTCGATCTCGGCGTTGTGGTGGTGCTCGTCGAGGTGCAGGTGGAGCGCGCCGACCGGCGCGTCGCCCTCCTGGATGACGAACCAGTGGGTTTCGTGGTCCTCCCCCATGATCGCGGGCCGCATCTCGCGCTCGAGGTCGGCGCGCGACCGCGTGGCCTCCTCGTCGTCCCACCCCAGTCGCACCTCGGGGTCGTCGAACCACACCTGGAGCCGGGCAACGTCGTCGAGCTCGAACGGGCGGAGCGCGACCCGGTCGCCGTGCAGCATGGACGCATCGTAGGGTCGGCACGTGTTGCGCTACCTCGCAATTGCGGTGGGCGCGCTCCTCGTGTCGTGGGTCGTGCTGATCGTCCTCGCCCGGCGCCTCCCCGCAGGACTGGCGAAGGACCTGGCCGCCTTCCTACCGAACTGCGTCACGCTCGTTCGCCGGCTCCGGCGCGATCCGCGTGTGCCGAGGCGGGCCAAGGTGGCGGTCGTGCTCGCCGGTCTCTGGGTGGCGTCACCCATCGACCTGATCCCGGAGTTCCTGCCCGTGATCGGCCCGCTCGACGACGTCGTGGTCGTCGCCCTGGCCCTCCGTTACGCCGGCCGCCGCGTGCCCCGCGCCGTCCTGGTCGACGCGTGGCCGGGCGACCCCAACCTGCTCGACCGCCTCCTCGGGGCACCAGCCGGCTGAGCGTCACGGCTTTCCGCGCCATGTCGGCTGCCGGGGAGAGTCGAACAACACCTCGACACGCTCGCCGCGGATGGCGGCGAACACGTGCTCCATCCACCGGTCCGATCCGGCGAGCGGCATCGGCAGCTCGTGCTGGGCGAACCAGCCCACGTCGGCGCACTCCAGCGGGTGCGCCGAGAGCTCGCCGCCGGTCGCCTTGCACAGGAACACGAGCGAGTAGAGCGGGATGCGCGTGAAGCCGAGGCGCAGGCCGTCGAGGACCATGATCAGGCGCACCGGCTCCACCTCGATCCCGGTCTCCTCGAGAACCTCCTTCACGACGACCTCGGACGCCGAGTAGCCGATGTCGGCCCACCCCGTCGGGTACAGCCAGACGCCGGAGTCGGCCCGCTTCACGAGCAGGATCTCGCCCTTGTCGTTGCCGACGACGGCACCCACGGCGACCTTCGGCGTGACGTAGCCTGGCACGCCCTCGCCGACGGCCTTCATCCACTCCTCGACGAGCACCTCGGACTCGAGCTCGTGGCCGGCGGCGACCCGGATGTCGGCCGCGACCTTGAGCACCTCCTCGAAGCGCTCCCGCTCGTAGAGGCTCTGGGTGAAGCCGAGGCCGGTGCGCGCGATGCCCGACAGGGCCTCGCTCCATCGCAGCAGGTCCTTGGCCGAGACCGGGTGCGGATCCTCCACCGGTTGGAGGCTAGTGGCGATGGGACGGCGACGATCTCTGCGAGAATGGGGTGGTCATGGCCGTGCGTACCGACTGCCGCCACTACTCAACGCGCACGCTGCCGGCGGGCGACGTCGTCGAGCGCTGCCGCGTCGGCGCCGCCGAGCTGGTGCCGTTCGCGTGCCCCGACGGCTGCCTGTTCTTCGAGCCCCGGGCCATCGCCGACGCCGGTTGGCAGCGCCGCGAGCCCGGCCGGGAGCGCTAGGAGAGCAGCTCCCGGATACGCGGGAAGAAGTCGGAGCGCACCAGCACCTCGTCGCAGCCGGCGGCGCGCGCCGCGTCGAGGATGTCTCGCTGCGTGTGGCGTCCGAAGCCGATGGTGCGGGCGCGTATCTGCGGCAGCACGTCGACGACACCGGGCCGCGAGAGGTCGACGACCACGAGGTCGGCGTCGACCGACGCGAGTTCCGCGGGATTGCTCACGAACGTCACCTCGGCTGCGGCGGCGACCTTCGACCGGTCGATCAGCTCCGGAACGTAGGCGACGACGCGCTTCCTCATGTCGATGCCCCGTGGCGGCGCTTGTGCTCCATCGCCTTGGCCGCGCCCCAGGCGATTCCGGGCCCTACGAGCCGCTCGTCCACGTCGGACCAGGTGGCGGGGGTCAGGTCGTACTCGTCCTCCGGGAGCAACTGCACCTGCCGCTCGTCACGCGCCACCGGCGGCACGCCGGCCGCCCGTAGCACCGCGCCGGGGTGACGCACCGCCGACCGGATGATCGTCAGCGGGGTCGTGGCCTGCTCGTCGACGTCGGCGGCCAGCAGCGCGCGCAACCGGGGCCCGACGTCGGCAACCGCGCGCCGTCCGGCGTCGCGCGCCGCTTCCACCTGCTCGGGGGACGGCGGGCCCGACCACGCCTCGAGGCGAAGCCGCACCACGCGTTCGACCCAGCCGGGGAGCACCTCCTCGACGAGGTCGGCCAGCGCTGCGCCTTCGTCACGCACGAGAGGAGACTACGGGTGTGACCAGACCGCAGCGGATCGAGCCGGGGCCGGGACAGGAGTCGGTGTGGGACTATCCCCGCCCCCCACGTGTCGAGAGCACCGACAGCCACGTGGTCGTGGTGCTCGGCGGCGAGACGGCCCGCCGGTGTTCTACGTGCCGACCGACGACGTGGCCGCGGGTGTGCTCGAGCCGGCGCCGCACACGACGTGGTGCGAGTTCAAGGGCCGGGCGTCGTACTACACGGCCGTCGCCGGCGGCAGCCGCGTCGAGAACGCGGCGTGGACGTATCAGGACCCGAAGCCCGGATTCGAGTCGTTGATCGGGCACGTCGCCTTCTACCCCGGACGGGTCGACGCCTGCTTCGTCGACGGCGAGCAGGTGCGTCCCCAACCCGGCGACTTCTACGGTGGCTGGATCACCTCGAAGGTGGTCGGGCCGTTCAAGGGTGACCCCGGCACCACCGGCTGGTGACCGAGCGCGAGAAGCTGGGCCTCATGAGCGCGCGAGCCGAGGTGTGGACGATGGGCGTCGGCCTGCCCCGGCTGACCGCCCGGCTCGCCGAGCGGGCCGAGGCCGCCGGCTGGGACGGGATGCTGGTGGTGGACTCGCAGAACCTGGCCGGCGACCCCTACGTGGGGCTGGCCACGGCGGCGGGCGCGACGGAGCGGCTCCTGCTGGGCACGGGCGTGACCAACCCGTGGACGCGCCACCCCGCGGCGACCGCCTGCGCCATCGCCTCCGTCCAAGGCGAGTCGGGCGGCCGGGCGGTCCTCGGCATCGGCCGGGGCGACTCGTCCCTCGCCTACCTCGGCCTCGCGCCCGCCTCGGTCGAAGCCTTTTCCAGCTATCTCACGCTCCTGCAGACCTACCTCCGCGGCGACGCCGTCGCCTTCGACGACGCGCGCGCCTGGGGCGGCGACGCGCCTCCACCGGTCGACCGCCTCGGGCTGGGTGCGGGCCCGGGCTCCAGCCGTCTCGAGTGGCTCGGGTTCCTCGGCGACGCGCCCAAGGTGCCGGTCGACGTCGCCGCCACCGGCCCGCGTGTGATCGAGACCGCGGCCCGGCTCGCCGACCGGGTGACGTTCGCGGTCGGCGCCGAACCGGAGCGGGTGGCGTGGGCGATCGAGACGGCGCGGCGCGCTGCTCTCGTTGGTCGGGTGCCCGACGCGCCCCTCTCCTTGGGCGCCTATGTCAACGTCGTCGTGCACCCCGACCCGGCTGTGGCACGCGAGCTGGCGAGCGGCAGCTTGGCGTCGTTCGCCCGGTTCTCCGTCATGCACGGGCACTCGACGGGGCCTGTCGCCGACGACGAGCGAGCCGTGCTCGAGAGCATCCATCACGCGTACGACATGACCGCCCACACGCGCGCCGGTACACCGCAGGCCGCGGCGGTCACCGCCGACTTCGCCGACCACTTCGCCGTCCTCGGCCCCGCCGACCACTGCCTCCGCCGGCTGCGCGAGCTGCTCGACCTCGGCCTCGACCACCTGATGATCATCGGCGGCTCGATCGGCGCCGACCGCAAGGAGGTCGGGCTCGCGAGCACCCGCTTCGTCGAGGAGGTGCTGCCGGGACTGCGGTGAGGTCGCCGCCGGCTGGACGAGGGAGAGATTTCGGTCGCTAGCCGACCGAAATCTCTCCCTCGTCCGAAAATCAGCTCTCGACGACGTCGCTGAGGCGGTTGACCTCCACACCGAGCTTCACCAGCCAGTCGATGGCGCGCTCGACCGCCTTTTCGTCGCCCGCCAGCTCGCACACGATCCAGCCCACCTTCTCCTCGACGTTGGCGCGCCGGATGTTGGGCAGCACGTCGAACTCGCGCGCCAGCCGGCCGATCACCGGCTCCTTGATGAGGTTCTCGGGGAAGGTCAGCTTGACTCGGACGCTGGTCACCGGTTCTCCTTCCCGATCGCGGCGTTGAGGTTGCCGGAGCGGAAGCCCTCGAGGTCGAGCGTGACATAGGTGTACCCCGCGTCCTTCACCGCACGCACCAGCTCGGCGCGACGCGCGATCGCGGTCGGCAGATCGTCGGCGTCGAGCTCAATCCGCGCCACGTCGCCGTAGTGCCGCACCCGCAGCTGCCGGAAACCCAGACGGCGGAGCGCGGCCTCGGCCCGGCCGACCCGGTCGAGCACGGCAAAGGTCACGGGCGTGCCGTAGGGCACACGCGAGGCGAGGCACGCCGCCGCCGGCTTGTCCCACGTGCGCAGGCCCAGCCGGCGCGACGCCTCGCGCACGTCGGCCTTGGTGAACCCGGCGTCGACGAGCGGGAACACGGCGCCGCGCTCGGCCGCCGCCCGCTGCCCCGGCCGGTGGTCGCCCAGGTCGTCGAGGTTGGTCCCGAGCACGACCGCCGCGCCCACGGGGCGGGCCAGCGGCTCGAGCGCGTCCATCAGCGCCGACTTGCAGTGGTAACAACGATCG
Organism: Actinomycetota bacterium; assembly: GCA_005888395.1. GTDB lineage: Bacteria > Actinomycetota > Acidimicrobiia > Acidimicrobiales > AC-25 > AC-25. The sequence goes on from VAXF01000067.1 coordinate 9,654, forward strand.
CCGTCGTTGGCCACATAACCTTCGTCGTCGAGCTCGTCGGTGACGACCTCCCGCCATCGCAGACCCCACTCGCGCGCCAGCGCCGCGCAGTCGTCACGCTCGCCGGCAGCGAGAGAAGGTGACACGGCGGTAACGGCAGACGCCCGTTCCGGACCGAGGGTGTCGTTCGCCACCCACGCCACGAACGCCGAGTCGGCGCCCCCGCTGAAGGCGACGACGACGCGGTCGAGCTCCCGGAGCCGGTCACGCAGGAGGCCGAGGGCGGGCATCACCTGACGATTCTGCCGCCTCGCGTACGCTCCGCGCCCATGCGAGGCGGGCGGGACCTGGCTCTTCTTCTCGGCCTGACGCTGGTGGCGTTGCCTGGCTGTGGCAAGAGCACGAAGCAGCCGGTGGCCACGATCGCCGTCATCACCCCGATCTCGCACGGCGTCACCGCCTTCGGCAGGGGCATCCGCGACTCCGTCGACCTCGCCATCCGCGAGGCCAACCGGCGACACGCCGTGAAGGGATGGACCCTGCGGCTCGCCGTCGGCGACGACCAGTCGACCCCTGACATCGGTGCGGCAGCGGCGCGCCGGCTCGCTGCCGACCCGACCGTCGCCGGCGTCATCGGCACGTACAACTCGGGCGTGGCGAGTGCCGTGGTCCCGGAGCTCGACCGGGCCGCGCTCGTGATGATCTCCCCGGGCAACACCGATCCGGGCCTGAGCCGGTCGGGCGGCAGCCGACCGCACGCCGACTACTACCGGGTGGTCACCACCGACGCCGTGCAGGGACCGTTCGGTGCCGAATACGCCTACCGGCACGCCGGCGCCCGCACCGTCGCCGTCGTGTACGAGAACAAACCGGTCAGCGAGAAGCTCGCTCTCGCCTTCAAAGACCGCTTCACCGCAGACGGCGGAAAGATCGTCGACGTGGAGGCTGTCCCTGCCGGGACCACGGAGTTCTCGGCCATCGTCCCCAAGATCGCCCCCCTCCGGCCCGACCTGGTCTTCTTCGGCGGCGAGTACCCGTTAGCCGGGCCACTCGCCGCCGAGCTGCACAAGGCAGGCCTGGCCGCGCCGCTCATGGGGGGCGACGGCATCTTCGACCCGAAGTTCATCGAGCTCGCGGGACCAGGCTCTGACGGCGACCTCGCGACCGCAGTGGGCGCCCCCGCGACCGCGCTTCCCAGTGCCCGGAGATACATCAACGACTACAAGGTCGCGCGCTACCGGGAGGCCTTCTCGAACTTCGGGCCGTACGCGTTCGACGCCGCCAACGTGCTCATCGACGCGCTGGCGCGCGTCCTGCCCGGGCGAAACAGGATCGACACGGCCGCCCGCCGCGCCATCGAGCGCGCTGTCCAGCAGACCGACAAGGAGGGCATCACCGGGCACATTGCCTTCGACCGGTACGGGGACACGGTCACCAGGGAGCTCACCGTCTACCGCGTCTCGAATGGCGTCTGGAAGCAGGCCGAAATCGCGGAATTCCGCTAGCGCGTCTCACGCTTTCCGGCCCGCGTACGTTCTATGTCCGTGGCCCTGCCGCCGTTCCAGCGCCTCCTCGACACGTACGCCGAGGACGTGTACGGGTTCCTCCACGCGACCGTCGGCGCGACCGAGGCCGATGACTGCTTCCAGGAGACGTTCCTCGCCGCGCTGCGTGCCTACCCGCGCCTGCAGCACGGCGACAACCTGCGGTCGTGGCTGCTCACGATCGCCCATCGCAAGGCCATCGACGCCCACCGTGCCCGTGGGCGGCGCGCCGTGCCCGTGGCCGAGGTGCCCGAGCGGCCGGCGAAGCCACCCCGCGACGTCGACCCCGAGCTGTGGTCGGCAGTCCGCGTGTTGCCACCGAAGCAGCGGGCGGCGGTGGCGCACCGGTTCGTGAACGATCTGCCGTACCGCGACATCGCCGTGGTGATGTCGTGCTCCGAGGACGCCGCCCGCCAGAGCGTGCGGGCGGGCCTGGCGACGCTGCGAGAGAGAGGACTCCGATGACGACCATCCACGACGAATCCGAAGCCTCCGCCCGGCGCTTTGCCGCCCGCGCGGTCGACGACGGGCTCGTCGACATCGCCTACACCACCCTCGATACGCCCATCGGCCCGTTCCTCGCCGCCGCCACCGCGCGCGGGCTCGTCCGACTCGCCTTCCGCACCGAGGACTCCGGCGAGGTGCTCGACGACCTCGCCCACCGCCTGTCGCCGCGCGTGCTCGAGGCGCCTACCCGACTCGAGAGTGTCCGGCGCCAGCTCGACGAGTACTTCGAGGGCCGACGCCGTCAGTTCGACCTCACCCTGGACTGGTCGCTCACGACGGGCTTTCGCCGTCGGGTGCTGCGCACCACCGCACGCATCCCGTACGGCGAGGTCAGCACCTACGGCAGGGTGGCAGCCCGCGCCGGGAATGGCCGCGCCGCTCGAGCGGCCGGCAGCGCCCTCGGCTCCAACCCCATCCCGATCGTCGTGCCTTGCCATCGGGTCGTCCGAACGGGTGGCAACCTCGGTGGCTACGGGGGTGGCCTCGACGTCAAGGAGTGGCTGCTCCGCCTCGAGGGCGCCCTGCTCTAGTGGCCGCGACTATTCGAGCCCGACGCGGCGGCAGACCTCGTCGACCGGCGCGATGAGGCCGGTGACGAACACGCCGAACTCGGCGTACAGAGCCGACGCGGGGTCGAAGCGCATCTCGTAGACGATGTCCTTCAGCGACACTGGGTCGTCGGCGAACAGCGTGACGCCCCACTCCCAGTCGTCGAGACCGGTGGAGCCGGTGATGAGCTGCACCACCCGGCCCGCGTACTCACGGCCCTTCTTGCCGTGGCCGTGCATGAGGTCCTTGCGCTCCTCGAACGGGAGGGTGAACCAGTTCTGCCCGGGCTGGCGGCGCTTCGACATCGGGTAGAAGCACAGGACGCCCTTGCCGGGAGGCGGCAACCGCGGGTGCAGGCGGGCCTCCAGCATCTCCTCCGGCAGGCCCTTGCTGTACTCGCTCACCTCGGTCAGCGACACGTACGAGTCGACGGGGTCGAGCCCGGCCGCGACGAGCGCTGACTGGAGGCGCTGGAGCCCCCACAGGTCGGGCGCGAGTGCCATGAAGCCGAGCTCCCCCTTGTGCCCGAGGACGGCGAACGAGACCACCTGGTTGTCGGGGCCGGCACCGGAGAACTCGTCGACCGCCGCCGCGACCAGCTTCGCCTCGGCCCCCGCCCGCGCCCGGCAGAAGAGGTGCAGCACCCCCCATCCCACCGACGGCCTCACCGACTCGCCCACGCCGCCGAGGTTAGAGGGGCCCGTGACCCTCGACGGATTCGACGGCGACGAGCTGGAAGGGGAAGTGGCGGGCCATCACGTCGCGGACCTGCTCGTCGGCCTCCCAACCGACGCCGGCGACGAGAAACCGGAACAGGCGCCGCATGAACGAGCCCTCGACGTAGGCGCGCTGGATACGCGGCGGCTCGCGGTCGACGATGCGGACGAACATCGGTGGGCATGCCGTCATCATCCGGTGCTCGAGGTCGGCCAGCACGGGCTCGCGGAAGTCGGCCTCGAAGTCGTCGTACCAACCAAGGGCGACGTGCTGCCGGACGTCGGCATCGTCGCGAGCGGCGTCGAGGAACGCCTCGGTGCGCAACAGCCGAAGCTGCACGTCGGGCAACGCCGGCCGATAGTCGCGCATCTTGTGCTCGAGCCAGCTCGCAACCTGGCGCGGGTTCACACGCTCAGTATCCGCCTCTTCGCCGGCGTTGAAACGGACCGTCAGCCCTCGCCGCGTGCCCGCAACGGGCGCGTGCGGCGAGCAGGGCGCGACTCGGAAGAATCGGCCACGAGCACCCCGACCGGGTCGGGCGCCTTTCCGTTGAACACGGGCAACGGGACCTCGACGCGCGAGTGACCGTGATGGGCTGCGACGGCCTGCCGGTGGTAGGCCTCGAGCGCCCGTGCCATCGCCGCCCGGCTGTAGGGCCGTCCGTCGATCAGCGGGCCCTTACGCCCCTCGATCACCGCTTCGACGTCGTCACCCGTAACCGTCTTGTTCGTCTCGAGCGCGTGGGCCACCGCGAGCACCTTCGACCGGTCGCGCTCGAGCAGAGCGCGCGTCGTGACGAGCAGTTGCTCGAGCTTCGACTCGATGCGCTCGCCGAGGCTCGACTCGAGGAGGTCCTTCTCCTTCTTCTTGCCCTTGTCCTCGCCCGGCTTCCCGCCTCCGCCGATGCCGACCTTCTGCGTCACGCCGTGCGACGCGACCGTGGAGCCCATGCCCCAGTAGCCCTCCATCAGCGTCGCGAGTTGCGTGGCGCTCTCGAGGTCGCCCGAGACGCCCGATGAGCTGTCGCCGTCGAAGAAGAGCCGCTCGCCGGCGAGCGACGCGAGGCTGACCATGATGTCGGCCTCGTACTCGGAGCGCCACCGTGTGAACTGGTCCTCGGGCGGGATCGACGCCACCATGCCGAGATAGGTGCCGCCCTTCTCGATGGTGGCGATGTCGATCGTGAGGTGGTGACGAGCGCGGTAGGCGACGACCGCGTGGCAGGCCTCGTGCACCGCGACCGCGTGACGCTCGCGCTCGATGTACTCGACGTCCTCGGGGGGACCGAGGTCCTTGAGCTGCTTGGCCTTGACGACGTCCTTCCACGTGATGGTGGCGCGGCCGGCACGGATGGCGTTGATGAGCGACTCGTTGACCAGGTCCTTGATGCTGGCGCCGGTCGCGTAGGGCGTGATCGTGGCCAGCTTGTCGATCTCGGTGGGCGTGAGCTCGTGGTGAACCTTGGCCAGGTAGCCCTCGTAGGTGCGCACGCGGCCGACCTTCGACGGGTAACCGACCTTGTAGATGCGGTCGATACGGCCCGGCCGCAGCAGTGCCTCGTCGAGAGCCTGCGGCATGTTCGTCGCCATCATCACGAGGATGCGGTACTTGGGTGGTGGCTTCGGGCGCATACCGAGCGCCCGCCGAACGATGCGGTTGAAGAACCCGCGTGGCTTCTTCAGCCCGGACAGCTCGGTGAGCAGCGCCTGCAGCGTGCCCATGCCGCCGCCTCCGCCCATGCCCATCGGCATCATCCGGTCGCGCAGGCGCCGGGGTGGCTCCGGGCCCGTGCTGGTGTCGAGACCCACCTGGAGGAGCGTGCCCACCGTGTCGGGCGGTAGGTAGGCGAGCCCGTTACACGACGGCGCCGCGCTCCACGGGCTGGCGCTCACACCGCCACCGAACACGCCCTGGCCGAGCAAGCTTCGGCTCCCGAGCGAGTCGGCCTCGTCGAAGAACACGATGACGCCGCCGTACCGGACGGCCAGCTTGCGCAGCTTGCGGAAGAGTCCCTTGACCTTGAGCACGCCGATGCCCATGAACATGTTGATGAACGCACCAGGGTCGACGAACACATAGGGCTTGCCGGTCTCGCCGGCAACGGCCTCGGCCATCAACGTCTTTCCGGTTCCGGGCGGGCCCCAGAGAAGGATGCCGCCCGGGAGGTACCCCCCCTTCTCCTCGATGGTCTCGGGCGCCTCGAGAAAGACGATGTTCTCCTTGACCTTCTCGAGCACCGCGTCCTGACCCCACACGTCGGTGAAGCGGGTCTTGATGTCGTCGGGGAAGTAGACCTCGGTGCCGCCTCGCGAGAGGAACCAGAAGAGCGCGCCGAACTCGAGGATGACGAAGAACACGCCGAAGAGCATCTGGAAGACGAACGGCAGCGCTCTGAAGGCAGTGGCCGGTAGCTGGATGAGGGCGAGCGCGGGTGACGTGTGCCGGGCCCGCGCCACGATCAGGTCGAGCAGGACGACGGCGGCCACGAGCTTGATGAGACGGGCGGTGCGGAACCGGGCCCAGTCGTCGACGCCGGCGGCCCGGCGGTTGAAGCCGCCGAACACACGTACCGAGCAGAACTGGTGGTAGCGCGCCGAGCGCTCGCTCACGAGGTAATGGATCTGGCGCACGACCTCGAGGCCGAGCAGGACGAGCAGCCACCACCGCGTGTGCACCTGCTGGCTGAACGCGTCACCGAATGGCAGCAGGGCGTTGTCGGCCATCGCCGCCCACACCAAGACGCCGAACCCGCCGGCCAGCAGGACCAGGAACTTGATGCGATCCCACAGCCCGAGCGGCTTGCGGGTCAGGCGGTCCTCGTCGCGCTCGCGCCGACGGTACTCAGGGGGCGGGACCGGACCGGTGTCGTGATCGGGCCAAGCCAACCCGCCCGATGTCTCACTCGTCTTCGGCTCGGTCATGTCACCTCGCCTTCACCGTCCAGGAATCGACCACCTGGTCGATCACCTTGCGGTTGGCCAGGTAGCAGTGGGCCTCACACCCCACCACCAACAGGTACAGGGTACGGGTACCGCTGTCCACCAGCCCCGTCTGGTCGAATGTCACCCACACGCCGTTCTGCCGCACGTTGTCGATCAGCCGCGTCCCGTGGAGCCCGTCCCGGCGGGTGATCTCCTTCGATAAGAGCGGCTCCACGTCGCCCGTGGCGCTCATGTCGTCGAGCGCATTCACCTGATTGCGCAGCGACGCGAGCGAGAACGTGTCACGCTCGTCCGCGCTCAGGGCCCGAACGAGGGCCAAGCCCATCGGGAATCTCGATTTCTCGCTCAGCACGTGGTCCAGCAACGGCCGCGGGGCGCCGTCGAAGGCCACGATCCACTGGGACGACTTGCTCGCGGCCGCCTGCTCGGGCGATTGGTCCTTCGAAAGAGCCCGGGAGATGGCGTCCTGGTCGTACAGCTTCCAGGCGCTCGGGACCTTGAAGTAGGTGCGGGCCGAGCTGTTCTTCACGTACCGGTAGCCCGACGAGCAGGCGGCCAGCAGCGCGGCGGTCAGCGCCGCCGAGGTCGCCGCCGCCACGAGGCGCGTCGCACGCACCGCATGAGGGTACCGCTCGCCCCCGCTACCTCTCGCCGCTCCGCCTGCGCTTGGATGGTGCCGTGTGGCGACGTGCGTTCCTGCTCGCCGCCCTCGTCGGCGGAACCGTCAGCGTCGCGCCGGCGAGGCCCGCGGCCACGGTGCCGGTACTCGTCATCGACGGGCGCGGCTTCGGCCACGGCGTCGGGATGTCGCAGGACGGCGCCTTCTGGATGGGCGCCGCCGGCGCCTCGACCTACCAGATCCTCGGGCAGTTCTATCCCGGCACGGCGATCGCGCGATTGTCGGGTTACGTGCGCGTCGCCGTGTTCGTGCCGCCGGCGCCGGACACGATCATCAGCTTCCCTGCGGGTGGCGACGTGCGCGACGCGACATCCGGCGCGCAGTCGCCGGGCTTCCCGGTCGTCGTCGGCGCGGGCGGGCACGTTCGGCTGTGGTTCGACGGCCGTTACCACGCGCAGCGCGTCGACGTGGCCGGGCCCGTGGCGGGCGCCGCCCTTCCGGCGCCGCGCGTGGCCGCGGACACCCCGACGGCGACCCTGCCGACGTTGCCCCCACCCGGCGGCACGACCACGACCACCGTGCCCTCGGCGCCGGCGACGACAACCACGCAGCCACCCGGCCCCGGCCCGGCGCCTGCGCCCGCGGCGGGGGCACCGGTCGCGACGTCGTCGCGACCGCTCTACGCGGTGCCGCGCGACGGCAGCACCACGCAGATCG
>VAXF01000068.1:0-1920 GCA_005888395.1 Actinomycetota bacterium
GGCGGTTTACATGCGGGCGATCACCTGCTCGGCGAAGTCCTCGGTGGCGGCGACGCGGGCGGCGAGCGTCGGCTCGGGTGCACCCATCCAGGGTGCGCAGATCAGGTCGGTGACGCCGGCGTCCTCGAGACGGCGGTAGAGGTCGAGGTCGGGCGCGGCCCGGACGGCGAGGTAGATGTCGAAGCGCTCGGCGGACCGTCCCGCGCGTTCGAGGGCGTCGGTGACCACGCCGAGCCGCTGCCACGCGTCGTCGGGCGCGTACGCACTGGCGCCGAGCCAGCCGTCGCACAGCTCCGCGGCCCGGCGCACCGCCGGCGCGCTGTGGCCCCCGCCGTAGATCGGCACCGGCGTCGCGGGCGACGGGTTCATCTGCATCTCCGGCACGTCGTAGTGGCTGCCGTGGTAGGAGACCCAGCCGTCCCGCCACAGCGCCCGGAGGGCGGGGATCATGTCGTCGAGCCGGCGACCGCGGTCGTCGAAGCGCTGCCCGGTGGCGTCGAACTCCTCCTTGCACCAGCCGGCGCCGACCCCGAGATGGACACGGTCACCCGACAGCACGGCGGCGGTGCCGACCAGCTTGGCCACGGTCACCAGGTCGCGCGCCGGTGCGATGTAGACGCCGGTCGTGAAGTGCAGCGTCGTCGTGGTGCCGGCCATGGCCGAGATCAGGCACCAGGGATCGGGCCAGTCGGTCTCCGGCGGCCAGATCGGGGAGCCGTCGGCGTGCGGCGAGTACGTGTACCGCGACCGCAGCCGGCGCGGATAGAAGAGGTGGTCGGACACGTAGATGCCGGCGTAGCCGGTGGTGTCGGACGCCCGGGCGAGGTCGAGCAGCTGGGAGGTCTCGAGGAAGGCGACCGCCTGGTGGAAGCGCACCGGCGTCTCCTACCACACTCGCACGCGAATCTGACTGGAGGTCAGAATCGGGGCGATGGCCGACAAGCGCATGACCGAGGAAGAGGTCGTCGCCGAGCTCGAGGACGGCATGACCATCGGGATCGGCGGCTGGGGCTCGCGCCGCAAGCCGATGTCGATCGTGCGGGCCATCCTCCGGTCGCCGCTGAAGGACCTCACGGTGGTGAGCTACGCCGGTCCCGACCTGGGTCTGCTCTGCGCGGCCGGGAAGGTGCGCCGGGCCGTGTACAGCTTCGTGTCCCTCGACTCGATCGCGCTGGAACCGCACTTCCGCGCCGCCCGCCAGAACGGGCTGGTCGAGGACGAGCCGTGGGACGAGGGTCTGTTCGTCCTCGGGCTCCAGGCGGCGGCCTGGCGCGTGCCGTTTCTCCCGTCGCGCGCGGGCCTCGGTTCCGACCTGCTCACGCGCAACCCGCGGCTGCGCACGGTTCGCTCGCCCTACGCCGACGGCGAGGAGCTGGTTGCTGCACCGGCCCTCGTGCTCGACGCCGCCATCGTCCATATGAACCGGGGCGACGCGGGTGGCAACGGCCAGTTCCTCGGTCCCGACCTCTACTTCGACGACCTCTTCCTGTCCGCGGCGACCAGGCGGTTCATGTCGGTGGAGCGCATCGTGCCTACTGGGCGCCTGCTCGACGAGGGCACGTTCCACACGCTGCGCGTGAACCGCCTGATGGTCGACGGCGTCGTCGAGGCGCCCAACGGCGCGCACTTCACCTCATGTGCCCCCGACTACGAGCGCGACGAGTCGTTCCAGCGCGAGTACGCGGCGACCGCCAAGAGCCCTGAGGCGTGGGACGCGTTCCGGTCGGCGTACCTCGACGTCGACGGCGAGGCCGAGTACCAGCGGGCGGTGACGAACCGATGAAGACAGCGGGCGCCACCCTCGACGAGGTGTGCGTGGTGGCGGTGGCCGAGTGCTTCCGCGGCGACGGCGAGATCCTCGCAAACCCGATCGGCAACGTGCCGATGATCGGCGGCCGCCTGGCGCGCGAGAGCTTCGAG
>VAXF01000068.1:2086-33158 GCA_005888395.1 Actinomycetota bacterium
GCCGCGCCCAAGGCGATGCTTCTCGGCTTCCGGGGCGCGCCGGGGAACACCATCAACAACGTCACGAGCTACTGGGTGCCGAGCCACACGCGCAACGTCTTCGTCGATCGCGTCGACACCGTTTGCGGGATCGGCTACGACCGCGCCGCCGACCTCGGTCCCGACGCGGCGCGGTTCCACGAGATCCGTCGCGTCGTGTCCAACCTCGGTGTGTTCGACTTCGAGACGGCCGACCACCGGATGCGTCTCCGGTCTGTGCACCCCGGCGTGTCGGTGGAGCAGATCGTCGAGGCAACGGGCTTCGAGCTGGTCGTGCCTCCGGATGCTCCCGAGTCGCGCCTGCCCACCGCCGACGAGCTGCGGTTGATCCGGGAGGTCATCGACCCGAACGACGTCCGCAAGCAGGAAGTCCGCGGTTGAGAGGGGTGCAGCCACCTGGCGGCTCCGCCGCCCCGGACGGGGCCCCAACCCCGTCCTCCTCGACAGGCGGGGGACCCCCTGCCCCCGCCGCCGCCGTCCTCCACACGCGCGCGTGCGACCTGTTCGGCGTGCGCTACCCGATCGTGCAGACGGGAATGGGATGGGTGTCGGGGGCCCGCCTGACGGCGGCCACGAGCGCGGCCGGTGGGCTGGGCATCCTGGCCGCGGTCACCATGACCGGTGACGAGCTACGCGACGCGGTACACGCCGTGAAGGAGCGCACCCCGAACCCGTTCGGCGTCAACTTCCGCGCCGACCAGCCCGATCTCGGCGAGCGGATCGCCTTTGTGGTGAGCGAGCAGGTCAAGGTGGTGAGCTTCGCGGGCGCGCCGACAAAGGACGCCGTCGCCCGCCTCCACGACGCCGGGATCGCGTGCATGCCGACGGTCGGCGCCCGTCGCCACGCCGAGAAGATGGCCGAATGGGGGGTGGACGCCGTGATCGCGCAGGGCGCCGAGGGCGGGGGCCACACCGGCGTGGTCCCCACCAGCCTGTTGCTACCGCAGGTGGTCGACGCGGTGGGCGACACGGTCGCCGTGATCGGGGCGGGCGGGTTCAACGACGGGCGGGGTCTCGTCGCCGCACTGGCATGGGGGGCCGACGGTGTCGCCATGGGCACGCGGTTCCTGCTGACGAAAGAGAGCCGCGTTCCTGACGAGGTGAAGCGGCGCTACCTCGACGCGTCGGTCACCGACACGGTCGTCACCGCGGCGATCGACGGCGCGCCGCAGCGCGTCATTCGGACGAAGCTGGTCGACCGGCTGGACGCGGCATCACCGATCACGCGGCTGCCGCGAGCGCTGCGGTCGGCGCTCGGGTTCCGGAAGCTCACTGGCACGTCCGCGCGCGACCTGCTGCGCGAGGGGCTGGCCATGCGACGCAACCAGGATCTCACGTGGAGCCAGCTGGCGATGGCGGCCAACGCGCCGATGCTGACGCGAGCCGCGCTCGTCGAGGGGCGTCTCGAGGCGGGGGTGCTGCCTGCCGGCCAGGGCGTCGGCGTGATCGACGAGCTCCCGACGGTCGAGGAGCTGGTCGGCCGCATCGTCGCCGAGGCCGAGCGCACGCTCGAGCGTCTGGGGGCCTGAGGGGGCGTGGACCTCACGTGGAGCGATGCGGAGGAGGCCTTCCGGGCCGAGGCTCGCGAGTGGCTTCAGGCCAACGTGCCGGAGAGCCCGCTGCCGTCGGGCGACACCCGCGAGGGGTTCGCGCTGCACCTCGAATGGGAGCGCAGGCTTTTCGACGCCCGCTGGGCGGTGGTGTCGTGGCCCGAGCAGTACGGCGGTCGCGACGCGACCCTGTGGGAGTGGCTGATCTTCGAGGAGGAGTACTACCGCGCCGGCGCGCCGCAGCGGGTCACGCAGAACGGCATCTTCCTGCTCGCGCCGACGGTGTTCGAGTTCGGCACGCAGGAGCAGAAGGACCGCATCCTGCCGCGCATGGCCGCCGCGGAGGACCTCTGGTGCCAGGGCTGGTCCGAGCCGAACGCGGGCAGCGACCTCGCCGCCATCACCAGCCGGGCCGACCGGGTCGACGGGGGATGGCGGCTGAACGGGCAGAAGACGTGGACGACGCGCGGCGCGTTCTGCAACTGGCTGTTCGGCCTGTTTCGCAGCGACGCGGGATCCGAGCGGCACCGGGGCCTCACGTACCTCCTCGTACCCCTCGAGGCCGACGGGGTGACGGTGCGCGGGTTTGGCCGGCTCGACGGCGACGAGGGCTTCGCCGAGGTGTTCTTCGAGGACGTGTGGGTGCCGGACGAGAACGTGCTCGGCGGCGTCGACGACGGGTGGAACGTGGCCATGGCAACGACGTCCTCCGAGCGTGGCCTCACCCTTCGCTCGCCGGGCCGGTTCGTCGCCACCACCGACCGGTTGCTCGAGCTGTACCGCTCGGGCGGCGATCCCGCCCCGTCTCCGGCCCGCCTCCACGGGCGGGGCCTGCGCGACCGGGTCGTGCGGGCGTGGATCGACGCGGAGGCCTACCGGCTCTTCACGCTCCAGGCCGTCACCGCCGCCGTCGAGGGCCGGCCACCCGGTGCCGAGGCCAGCCTCAACAAGCTCTGGTGGTCGGAGATGGACGTCCGTCTGCACGAGACCGCGCTCGACCTGCTGGGCCCGGACGCGGAGCGCGAGGGCGCGTGGTCGAAGGGCTGGCAGTTCGCGCTGTCGGGCCCGATCTACGCCGGCACCAACGAGATCCAGCGCAACATCGCCGCCGAGCGGATCCTCGGCCTTCCCCGCCGGTAGGCCGGGTGCATTTCGGCTTCACGGACGACGAGCTCCTCCTCCGCGACGCGGTGCGCGCCCTGTTCGAGCGCGAGTGCCCGCCGGACGTGGTGCGCGCCGCGTGGGACGCGGAGTCGCTCGACCGCCGCGTGTGGGACGCGCTGGCCCAGATGGGCGTGCCGGGCGTGCTCGTTGCGGAGGCGAGCGGGGGGCTCGGCCTCGACGAGCTCTCGTTGGTGCTGTTGCTGGAGGAGTCCGGACGCGCCGCGCTCCCGCATCCGATGGTGGAGACGGCGGCGGTGGCCGCGCCTCTGCTCGGGGCCGGCCTCGGCGCGCGCCTCGTCGCAACCGATCTCGGCGGGGTGCTCGTGCCGTGCGCCGGCGACGCCGATCTGCTGCTCCTGCGGGCGCCGGACGGGCTGCGCGCCTTCGAGCGGGCGGCGGTGACGGTGGTGCCCGAGCCAACCGTCGACCGGGCCCGCCGGGCCGGCCTGGTGCAGTGCCGTCCCGAGGACGGCACCCTCGTCACCGGCGACGAGGGTGCCATCGACCTCGCCTTCGACCGGGGCGCGCTCGGCACCGCCGCCCAGCTCGTCGGGCTCGCGCAGCGGATGCTCGAGCTCACCGTGGCGTACGCCAAGGAACGGCGGCAGTTCGGTGTGCCGATCGGCAGCTTCCAGGCCGTCAAGCACCGCCTTGCCGACGCCCTGCTCCAGGTCGAGTTCGCGCGCCCGGCCGTGCACCGTGCGGCCTGGTCGGTTGCCCATGACGTCGCCGACCGGGCGCGTGACGTCTCGATGGCGAAGGCCATGGCGTCGGACGCCGCGCTGCACGTCGCCGGCGCGGCGCTCCAGTGCCACGGCGCCATCGGCTACACGGTCGAGTACGACCTGCACCTCTGGATGAAGCGGGCGTGGGCGCTCGCGCGCGCGTGGGGCGACGGGGGCTGGCACCGCGACCGTGTCGGCCGGGCTATCGGGGTGTGACGAGCGCGGAGTGGCGGTCGAGTATCGGCAGGACGTCGTCCCGTCCCGCCGAGGGCAGGCGGAAGATCACCTCGGTGACGCCGATGGACGCGAAGTGCTCGAGCTTTCCGGGATCGGGGATCGATCCGTAGGGGACGACCTCGAGCGCGTCGGGATCGCGCCCGGCGGCGGCCAGCGCGTCGCGCAGCCGCGGGATCGCCTTCGACAGCCCCGCGCCGCCGATCGGGATCCAGCCGTCGGCGTACTCGGCGATGTGGGCGAACAGGGTCGGCCCCGCCGCCCCACCGATGAGCACGGGTGGCCGCGGCTGCTGCACCGGCTTGGGCCACGACCAGCTGGGGGAGAAGCGCACGAACTCGCCCGCGAAGCTCGCCTCGTCGTCGGCCCAGAGCCGCTCCATGGCGAGCACGTGCTCGCGCGCGACGGCGCGCCGGCGCCGGTACTCGACGCCGTGGTGCTCCATCTCGTCCTCGTTCCAGCCGAAGCCGATGCCGAAGCTGAACCGGCCGCCCGAGACGAGGTCGAGGGTGGCGACGGCCTTGGCGGTCGCGATCGGCTCGCGCTGGGCGACCAGGCAGATGCCGGTGCCCACGCGGAGGCGCTGCGTCGCCGCCGCGGCGGCGGTGAGCGCGACGAACGGGTCGAGGCACCGCCGGTACTCCTCGGGCAGCTCGGCCTGTCCGCTCGGCGGCGCTGTGCGCCTGCTCACGGGGATGTGGGTGTGCTCGGGGAGCCACAAGGAGTCGAACCCGCGCTCCTCTGCGGCCCGCGCGAGCTCCACCACCCCGATCGACTGATCGGTCGCGAAGATCGTGACCCCGATCCGCGCGTCGTCGTAGCCGAGGACATCGCGCAGCACCTCGTCGGTGTGCTGGCCGACCGTCGGCGCCTTGGACGGCACCGCCTGCGTTTCGAACTTGACCGGGATGGGCAGCTGGTCGGCGCCGAGAGCGGACGCCGGAAGCCACGGCAGGCGATCGCGGAACTGGGGATCGTCGGCGATGGTGCGCGGGGTGTTCGCCGGGGCCATCGGGGTGTTGACGTCCCCGCTGAACTCGACCCACTCGGCGGTGGTCCGGGTGCGGAAGATCTCCCGCAACTCGCCCTGCAGCTCGCGGTTGCCGCGCGCGTGGTCGCCGTACCGGGAGCCGGGATGCCGCTCGAACAGGTCGGGGCGGCCGACGCCGTCGCAGAAGTTCTTCCAGAACTCGCGCTCGGACGCCATGAACAGCACATGGCCGTCGCGCGTCTCGTAGAACTGGTAACGGACGCCGTCGCGCATACCGGCAGTGCCCGGTGCCCGCCGCTCATAGCCGTCGGCCTTGTTGCCGGTGACCTCGCTCTCGGGGCGCTCGTAGGCCCGCCAGGTCTCGCTGCGGAGCCAGTCCATGGCCGCCGCCGCATCCGACTGCGCGATCTCGAGCCGGCTCCCTTCCCCGGTGGCGCGCGCCCGAACGATGCCGGCCAGGATGCCGAGGGCGCCGAAGAGCGGGCCGGCCAGGATGCCGATCGACGGATGCTCCGGCATCGAGCAGAAGCCGTCGTCGTCGAACTCGGGCTGCACGATCCCGGCCCACGCGTCGTAGGCGATGCCGTGACTCGGCAGGTCCTTGTACGGGCCCGTCGTGCCGTAGCCCGAGATCGTGCAGAACACGATGCGCGGGTTGACCTCTCGCAGACGCTCGTACCCGAGGCCGCGCCGTTCGAGCCCACCGGGGCGCATCGCCTCCACCACCGCATCAGCGCCGCGCACGAGGTCGAGGTAGGTGTCGACCGCGGCCGGCTCGCGCAGGTCGAGGACGATGCTGCGCTTGCCCCGGCTGATGTGAAGGTGCATCAGCGACACGCCTTCCACGATCGGCCACGTCATCTCGCGCACGTAGTCGCCCTGGGGTGGCTCGACCTTGATGACATCGGCGCCGAGGTCGGCGAGGTGGGTGGTGATGGCGCCCGGGCCGAGCATCGAGCTCTCGACGATGCGCACGCCGTGCAGCGGCGCCTGACGGGTCGTCATATCGCTGCATTCGACCACACGGGGCGACGAGACACGCGCCCGGCGGGGGCGTTACGATCCGCGCGCCCCCCGAAAGGCCAGGGGGAACGGGACCGTTCGCGGCGAATAGGTAACGGTCTCGCCTCGTCTACCGATTCTGGGGGTCGGTTGGAGGAGCAGGCCAGGGCCAGCAGGCGGAAGCGGTACCGGCGAATCGGGTCTCTCCTCGCGGGACTCTCCAGCCTCAGCTTCGTACTCACCGTCGTGCCGGCGCTCCGTTCCGACGCACTGACACCCGTTCGCACCGGGTGGTGGAGCCAGACCGGTGGCGCCATGGCGCTGCCCCCGCCCGACGCGCCCGCCGACGGGTTGTACGTGCAGGGCGGTGCGGGCGATCCCATGGCCGTCTCGGCCCTCGTCTACGAGGTGCCTTCCGACCAGACCGCGGGCAAGCTCACGCTCGCGATCGCGGGGACGCCGCCGGCCGCGTTGTCGGTTCAGGCGTGCGCGCTGGCACCGGGCGCCGAGTCGTTCAAGCCGGCGCAGGACGGCGCGTGGAGCGACGCTCCGAAGTACGACTGCACCAAGCCTGTGCCCGGCGCGTCGGACGGGTCGCACGTCACCTTCGACGTCGCCACGCTCGCGGCCGACGGACGGGTCGCGGTCGCGATCGTGCCGACGATGGCCACCGACCGCGTCGCGTTCGCCAAGCCCACCGACAGCTCGCTGGCGACGACGGCATCGCCCGCCGCCGGCACCCCGAGCAGCGCTGCACCATTACCCGCGCCGTTATCGGCCATGACCCCGGCACCGGCCCCGGCCTCGAGCGGGACCTCGACCGCGGGCCCGCCCGCATCGCCGGCCGCGGCAGCGCCCGACTTCGGCTCGTCGCTCCAACCGTCGGCGTCGTTCGCGACACCGCCGGCCGCGTCGCCGCCCGCGGCGACTCCGCCCGCGGCGTCGAACGCAGGCGCACCGCTCCACGCCGCGTCGAACGCGGCGTCGACCTCGTCGGACGGTGCCACCCGCGCCGGCCGGATCCTCACCATGGGCCTGCTCCTGCTCGCCCTGCTCGCCTACTCCCGCGGCTACGGCCTCCTCGGTGGCCGGGTCGCCGACCGATGACCCCGGAGGTGCTGGATGGCAGTCAGCCGTAGCGAGGAGAGCCAGGCGCTCGGCGAGACCCACAACCTGATCGCGCGGGGCGCGCTCCGCGCGTCGTTCCACCTGCGCCGGTACATGCCGCTGTACGCGTTCGGCACCGTCTGGGTGGTGATGCTCGCCCTGCTTCCGACGATCGACCACCGTTCGTCGAACGGCACGCTGGCCACGGCCGGCGGCGGGGCGCAGACGCCCGCCGCCTCGGCTGGGGGTTCGGCCGACAACGGATCCACCGCGCTGTCGACCACAGGCGGCAGCACGGTGGCATCGGGGGCGGCGACCACCACCGGCTCCTCGAGCCCCGGC
Organism: Actinomycetota bacterium; assembly: GCA_005888395.1. Lineage (GTDB taxonomy): Bacteria > Actinomycetota > Acidimicrobiia > Acidimicrobiales > AC-25 > AC-25. Next base: position 9,241 of record VAXF01000068.1, read on the forward strand.
GGCGGTGGGTCGTCGGCCGCGGCCGCCGGTGCCCCGACCGCGTCGGCTGCGGCAGCGGGCCCGCCGGCCGCGGTACAGACCGGCACGGGTGTCACGAAGGCGGGCGTCGCGTGCTCGAAGGGCGTGCGCCAGATGCCCAGCTCGCTCTACGCCGCGCCGTGCGTGGCCAAGTACAGCGGCGGCAACAACGGCGCCACCTACAACGGGGTCACGCCCGACACCATCAAGATCGCCATCCGCATCCCCTTAGATTCGCAGGGCCCCAACGCGCAGGCCGTCGACCAGGTGAACGCGGCGGGTGGGCAGCTCACCAACTCCCAGCAGAACCAGATGGTCCACGACCTGGTGCCGTACTTCAACAAGATGTTCGAGCTCTACGGCCGGCACGTGCAGCTCGTCGACTTCAACGGGAAGGGCAACGCGACGTTAGAGGCGCAGAGCAAGGGCCAGGAGGCCGCGTGCGCCGACGCCAACGCCATCGCCAGCTCGGTGCACGCGTTCGGGGTCATCCGCTACGGCGGGTTCCTTCTGGAGAGCCAGCCCTTCGCCGAGTGCGCCCTCCAGTACAAGCTCTACGTGCCGCAGGGGGCGCCGTACTTCCCGGAGCAGTACTACCAGCGCTGGAACCCCTACGTGTGGGCGACGACCATGGACTGCGAGCGGATCGCCCACGACGTCGCGGAGTACCAGGGCAAGCGGCTGGCCGGCAAGAAGGCGAAGTGGGCCGGTGACCCGCTGCTGCAGGCATCGAATNNTGTGTGACGATCAGCCAGACCGACCTCAAGACCAAGTACGGGACCGACCCGGGCGACCGCTACAACTACGCCCTCGACGTGTCGCAGTTCCCGAGCTTAGCGGCGCGCGGAGCGGTGCAGTTCAACGCCAACCACGACACGACGGTGGTTCTCGCGTGCGACTACATCTCGATGGTGCTGCTCACGCAGGCGGCGGCCCAGCAGCACTACCACCCCGAATGGTTCCTCATCGGCGTGGCGCTCACCGACACCGACGGCTTCGCCCGGATCACCGACCAGAGCGAGACGGCGGGCCATCTGTTCGGGCTGAGCCAGGCAGGCGACGACAAGGTTGCCAACGATCCCAACGGCGAGGCCGCGCTCGGCTACAAGGCGGCGACCGGCAAGGCCATGCCACGCGGCGGCGCGCCCGTCTACTTCCAACTGCTGTCGATGTTCAACCAGCTCCAGGCGGCGGGACCGGTGTTGACGCCCGAGACCATCGCCAAGGGCACCCACGCGATGCCGCCGGCCGGTGGCGACAAGGCCGCCGTAGGAACGTGGGACTTCTCGAACGACCACACCGGCATCAACGACTCACGCGAGATCTACTGGGACCCCAACTCCACCGCCTACGACGGCAAGAAGGGTGACTATCTCGCCACCTACGGCGGCCGGCGGTTCAGCACCGGCCAGTGGCCGCGCGAGGACCCGCCGATCTACCCCGGTAGATGACCAAGCTCCTCGACCGGCTCGGGGCGCCGGGGCGCTGGTTCGTCGCCGGCGCCGGCGCCGTCGTGGGCTGGATCGTCCTCGACCACGTTCTCGCGCGCGGCGCGCCGCTGGGGATCGTGGTCGTGGGGGTCGTCTTCGGATCGCTGAACGCGCTCGTCGCCATCGGCATCGTGCTCGTCTGGCGGGCCAACAAGGTGGTGAACTTCGCCCAGGCCGAGTTCGGTGCGGTGGCGGCCGTGCTCGCCATCGAGTTCGTGCTGCGGCTGCACATGAACTACTTCCTCGCGGTGGCATCGGGCCTCGTCATCGCCCTCGTGCTCGGCGGCCTCGTCGAGGTCCTCGTGATCAGGCGCTTCGCGCGCGCCCCGCGCTTGATCCTCGCCGTGGCCACGATCGGCCTGGCCCAGGTGCTCAACGGCATCAGCATCCTGATCCCGCTCAAGTGGTCGGGCCTCAGCTCGGCCAAGTTCGAGACGCCGTTCAAGGCCCACTTCACGATCTTCCCGGTGGTGTTCAACGGCAACTACCTGGCCGCGATCGTCGCTGTCCCGATCGTCGCCGTGGGCCTCACGCTGTTCCTCCGGTACACCGACTACGGAGTGGCCATCCGCGCCGCGGCAGAGAACGGCGAGCGCGCCCTGCTGCTCGGCATCCCGGTGCGGCGCCTCTCGACGATCGTCTGGGCCATCGCCGGCTTCCTCTCGGCCCTGGCCGTGATCCTGCGCGTGCCCATCCTCGGCTTCCAGTCGTTCAACAGCGTGTCGGGTGGCGGCTTCGCGCTCCTGTTGCGCACGCTCGCCGCAGCGGTGATCGGCGGGATGGAGAGCCTGCCCGTCACGGCCGCCGCGGCCATTGGCCTCGGCATCGTCGAGGAGATCGGCGCGTGGACGTTCCGCAACGCCACCTACACCGACGGCCTGCTGCTCGTCGTGATCCTCGCCGCCCTGCTCCTGAAGCGGGGCCGGTTCAGCCGGGCGATGGAGAGCGGCATTGGCACGTGGCGCGTGATCCAGGAGGTGCGCCCGATCCCGCGCGAGCTCCGTCGGTTCCCCGAGGTGCGGTGGGGGCTGTTCGTGACGCGCGCCGTCCTCATCGGTGGCGCGCTCGCCTTCCCGCTGTTCGCCTCGCCGGCCCGCAACCAGCTGGCGGCGCTGATCCTCATCTACGCCATCGTGGCCGTGTCGCTCGTGGTGCTCACCGGCTGGGGCGGGCACATCTCGCTCGGCCACTGGGCTCTCGTGGGCTTCGGCGCGGCCACCACCGGCCTCCTGATCACCCGCCACGGCTGGGACCTGTTCGTGGCCCTGCCCGCGGGTGTCCTCGTCTCGGCCGCTGTCGCCTTCGTGATCGGCCTCCCGGCGCTGCGCATCCGCGGCCCGTTCCTCGCCGTGACCACGCTCGCGTTCGCGGTGACGTCGTCGACGTACTTCCTCGACCGCCGGTACGTGCCGTGGTTCGTGCCGGACTTCGTGCCGAGGCCGCATCTCTGGGGACGGGTGACGTTCGACAAGGACTGGCAGATGTACTACCTCGCGCTCTTCGGCCTGATCGTGGCCATGACCGCGGCTCGGAGCCTGCGCAACAGTCGCACGGGGCGCGCCCTCATCGCCGTCCGCGACAACACACCGGCTGCGCAGTCGATGTCGATCAACGCGACGCGGGTCATGCTCACCGGCTTCGCCATCTCGGGCGCGCTCGCGGGCTTCGCCGGCGGCCTCTACGTGCTGCACCAGACCGTGTTCAAGACCGACGCCTTCGGCCCCGAGGTCAGCCTGCGATTGTTCTCGATGGTGGTCATCGGCGGCCTCGGATCGCTGCCCGGTGCCATCCTCGGCGCGGCCTACATCCGCGGTGCGGAGTTCTTCCTGCCGACGGGCTGGTCGGTCATCGCCAGCGGTCTCGGCATCGTCGTGCTGCTGCTGTTCCTGCCAGGCGGACTGGGTGAGCTCGTGTACCGCGTGCGCGACGCGCTGCTGCGCCGGGTGGCCGCCCGCCGCGGCGTCCACGTGCCCAGCCTGGTCGCCGACGTGCGGGTGGAGGACGACGAGACGCCGATAGCGCTCGGGGCCGCCCTCGGCGGGCTGACGCGCGCGCCGCCACGCGAGATCGACCTCCGCGAGCCGGGGCCCGCCCGTGGAGGCGGGCCGGGGACAGAGCAGCCCGAGCCGGAGCCCGCGCTCGGTACGACACCGGCGTCGACCCGATGAGGAGATGGTGGCGCGGGCTCGTGGACGGGCTCGGCCCCGTCGGGATCTTCCCCCTCGGCGTCCTGCTCGGGCTGAGCACGGTCGAGCGCTTCGACTTCTTCGCCTTCGGGGTGCTGTCGCCCGAGATCCGCCACACGTTCCACCTGTCCAACGCCGGTTTCCTGTCGATCGCCGCGCTGACGGCGGCGCTGCCGATCCTGTTGTCGGTGCCGGTCGGCTACCTCGGCGACCGGTACCGCCGCGTCCGCATCACGCAGGTCGCGGGTGTGGTCTGGGGGATCACCGCCGTCCTCACCGGGCTGGCGCCCGCCGTGCTCGTGCTCGTGCTCGCGCGCCTGCTCGGCGGCGCCGGGCTCCTCGTCAACGAGTCGGTCCACCCCAGCCTGCTCGCCGACTACTACCCGCCGCCCGTGCTCCCGCGCGTCATGGGCATCCACCGGCAGGCGTTCGTGCTCGGTGCCTTCGGCAGCCCGATCGCCGGTGCGCTTTCCACGGTCTTCGGCTGGCGGACGGCGTTCGTGATCCTGGCCCTGCCCACGTTCCTCCTCGTCCTGATCGCGCGCTGGATGCGCGAGCCGGCGCGCGGCGCCACGCTCGCGGTGCCGCCGCCGCCCGGCGACGACAAGGTCGGGTTCGCGGAGGCGTTCCGCCGGCTGCGTTCCATCCGCTCGCTGCGTCGCACGTGGCCGGCCGCGTTCCTGTTCGGCAGCGGCGTGCTGCCGTTCGCGGCGGTGCTCAACAACTTCTTCCACGACGTGTACGGGTCGGGGGCTGTCGAGCGCGGCCTCATCACCTTCCTCACCGGTGTGGGCGGCTTCATCGGCCTCGTGCTCGGCACGCGGTGGGCGCAGAAGCTCACGCTCGAGCGCGGCCCGCAGTGGCTGCCCGTGATCAACGGCCTGTTCGTGATCGAGTTCGCGGTCGGCATGGTGCTCATGGCCCTGTCGCCGTGGATGACGCTCTCGATCGCGTTCGCCTTCGTGCTTTCGATCGGGACGCTCGGCTTCCTGCCCGCCTACCTCACGATGGTGGCGCTGGTGGCGCCGCCGCGCCTGCGCGCGCAGGCGTTCTCGTGGACGCTGCTCTTCTACGGGCTCGGCGCCATTGTCCTGTCGCCGATCGCCGGAGCTGTCGGCGACGCGCACGGCTACCGAGTCGCCATCCTGCTGCTGTCGGCGTTCGTGGGCGGCGGCGGCCTCATCGAGCTCACGGCGCGCGCCTTCGTGCCGCGCGACGTGGAGCAGGCGGCCAACATCGAGCTCGCGGGCGCGAGCGAGGCGCTGCTCAGCTGCAGCAAGGTCGACGTCGCCTACGACCAGGTGCAGGTGCTGTTCCGCGTCGACCTCGATGTGCACGAGGGCGAGATCGTCGCCCTCCTCGGCACGAACGGCGCCGGCAAGTCGACGCTCCTCAAGGCCATCAGTGGGCTGCTCGACCCGATCGGCGGTGCCATCTTCTTCGACGGCCGCGACGTCACCCACGCCGACCCGATCACCACGGCAAAGCTGGGGATCGCGCAGGTGCCCGGTGGTCGCGGCATCTTCCCGACGCTGAGCGTGGGCGAGAACCTGCGCGTCGCGGGCTGGCTGTACCGCGGCGAGTCGGACTACCTGAAGGAGGCGACCGAGCGCGTTCTCGAGTACTTCCCGATACTGCGCACGCGCTGGGACACTCCTGCCGGCAACCTGTCCGGGGGCGAGCAGCAGATGCTCAGCCTCGGCCAGGCCTTCATCGCCCGTCCGAAGCTCCTCCTGATCGACGAGCTGTCGCTCGGGCTGGCGCCCACCGTGGTCGAGCGACTGCTCGAGATCGTGCGGGCCATCCACGACAACGGTACGACGATCATCCTCGTGGAGCAGTCGGTGAACGTCGCGCTGCGGCTGGCGGAGCGGGCGTTCTTCCTCGAGAAGGGGGAGGTGCGGTTCTCGGGCCGCACCGCCGAGCTGCTCGAACGGAAGGACATCCTGCGTGCGGTGTTCCTGCGAGGCGCGGCGGCCGTCGCCGACGAGGAGCTCGTGGCGCGAACCAACGGCGAGGCATCCGGCGAGGGCCAGGCGCAGAGCGCGCGGAAACGAGCGCAGGTGGCCGAGGATGTGGCAGCGCGCCACGCCGACCACCGCGCCGCACTGCTGTTACGGCCGGCGGCGTTGCAGGTACGCGGATTGAGCAAGCGGTTCGGCGGCATCGCCGCGGGGAGCGACGTCGACCTGACCTTGCACGAGGGCGAGATCCTCGGGCTCATCGGCCCGAACGGCGCCGGCAAGACGACGATCTTCGACCTCATCTGCGGCTTCCAGCCCGCGGACAGCGGCCGCGTCGAGCTCCACGGGGTGGACATGAGCCGGTGGGGCCCCAGCCGCCGGGCGGGAGCCGGCCTAGGCCGCTCGTTCCAGGACGCGCGCCTGTGGCCGTCGCTCACCGTGCGGGAGGCGTTGGCCGTGGCGCTGGAGCGTCACATCGACGTGCGCAACGCCCTCCCGGCGCTGCTCGGGATGCCCCTGGCAGCCGACTCGGAGGAAGACGTGTTCAAGCGCGTCGACGAGCTCGTCGAGCTGATGGGACTGCGCGCGTTCGCCAACAAGTTCGTGAGCGAGCTGTCCACCGGCTCGCGCCGCATCGTCGAGATCGCCGCCATCCTCGGGCACCGGCCGACGGTGCTGATCCTCGACGAGCCGTCGTCGGGAATCGCGCAGAAGGAGACCGAGGCGCTCGGGCCGCTGCTGCAGGAGGCGCGCGCCTACCTCGACTGCAGCATGCTCGTGATCGAGCACGACATGCCCCTCATCAGCCGCCTCGCCGACCACCTCGTCGCGCTCGACCGGGGGAGCGTCGTCGTCCACGGGCCGCCCGCCGACGTCCTCCAGCACCCCTACGTCATCGAGTCGTACCTCGGCACCACCGACGAGAAGACGCTGGTCCAACCCTCAGGGGCGGCGGAGGCGGTGGGCGTATGACGCGAGGGCGTCGGGGCTGACGGTGCCGCGCACGCGCACCCAGCGGCCGCCGGCGAGGGCGACGCGCAGCTCGGCGCCGTCGGAGCGGATCACCGACGCCGCCCGGCCCAGCGGGAGGCGAGCCGGACGGGACGGATCGCTCGCTTGCCACGGCAGGTTTAACGACGCCGTCTGACCGGCTTCGACGACGATCAGGTCGGCGCGGCGGGTGAACGCCCACACCACGGAGGTGTAGAGCACCTGGGGCGGCGCGTTGGGCTGGCTGAAGCTCGTGAACACGAACCGGACGTGGGTGGCGAGGTGGAAGCCGGCCGGCGCCGGCGGCGCGGGGAGCCAGCTGTCGCGGTCGGTCGCGGGCAGCACCGAGGGTACGCCCGGGGGCGCGGGCTGCGCCGTGCTCGTGTCGAGCACGGCGTCGAGTCCTGCCGGCGCGAGGTCGACGGTAACGGCCGTCCGCCGTAGCACGAGACGTCCGTGGAGCGTCCACGCCTCACGCAGCACGAAGCCGTCGGCGTCGAGGCAGAGCTCGTCGTGGCCGGCGGAGCCGAGCCGTTTGACGGGCCCGGCCGGCGGTTCGAGGAACCGGTAGTCGCGGCAGCGCCGGCCCGCGACGACACGCGTGGCGCCGGGGCGGGCGAGCCCGCGGTCGACCGCAGCGCGCACCACCGGAAGCAGTGCCTGATCGGCGGTGCCGACGGCCGGTTGGCGACCGGACAGGGCGTGCAGGCCGTCGGGTCGCCAGAGGAACAGGTGGTCGACCGAGGTGAGCGTGCCGGCCTGCGGCGTGCTCCCGACAGTGGCGCGCGACGGGTACGTCACGTTGCTCACCTCGAACGGTCGCCGCGCCGTCAGCTCCTCCCAGCTCACCCGGGTAGGCCGGTCGGTGAGCGACTCGACGCGGTACACGACGCGGTACACGAGCGGGCGCGTCCGGGCCGTCGCTGCCACCGGTGCGGGACTGCCCGTCGAGCACGCCGCGCCGAAACACGCGAGCGCGGCGCCCGCGACGAGCCAGTGCCCGGATCGTTTTGTCAGCAGTTTTCGCGCGTTCACCTCGATGAACGCACGAGTCTTGCTGACGGAAGGGGCGGAGGGGCGGTCAGGCGGCTGCGCTGATGCCGTCGAGCTCGCGCCGACGGGCCAGCCGGGCCAGCCCGTCGGCCTCCAGGTCGCGGACCCGGCGCGGGCCCATGTGCAGCTCGCGCGCCACCTGGTAGAGCGACTCGGGCCGTCCGGTGCCGATGCCGTACCGGCGGCGGATCACCGACTGTTGGGGCTCGGGCAGCTCGCCGACGGCCCGGCGGATGCTCTCCTGCTGGAGGCCGAGGTGGACGTCGTCCTCGAAGGCACCGTGCTCGGAGGGCAGCAGGTCACCGAACGCGGAGTCGCCCTCGGCGCCGACGGGCTGATCGAGGCTGGCGACCACGCGGGCCGCGTCGCGGACCTCGACGATCTGCCGCAGCGAGAGCCCGGTCGCCTCGGCGAGCTCTTCCTCGGTGACGTCGCGGTCGAGCTCGCGCGAGAGCTGCTGGCGGACGCGGTCGACGCGGCGGGCGCGCTCGGCGACATGCGCCGGGAGGCGGATCTCGCGGGCCTGCTTCTGGAGGGCGCGCTGGAGCGACTGGCGGATCCACCACGTCGCATAGGTCGAGAACTTGAACCCCCGGCGCCAGTCGAACTTCTCGACCGCCCGCATCAGGCCGAACATGCCCTCCTGCACGAGGTCGGGCAGGCCGAGCCCCTGACCCTGGTAGCGCTTGGCGATGTGCACGACGAGCCGGAGGTTGGCATTGATCATGTGCTCGCGGGCGGCCGCGTCGCCGGCCTCGATGCGCTGAGCCAGCTCCACCTCCTGGCCGGCGGTGAGCAGGGGATAGCGCCCGATCTCGTCGAGGAACAGCGCGAGGGAGTCCTCGGACGTGTCGGCAGACGCCGACGGTACGCGGTCGAACAGGTCGATCTCGGACTTCACGTACGGTGAAACGCCGCCGGGCCCTCAGGTGTTCCGCGTGTTGCCGGCGACATAACTCCGGTACACACCGAGGAGGGCCTCCTTCTGCGAGTCGCTCAGCCGGGGGTCGGCCCGGATGGCGGCCTCCGTGTCGGGAGCGGGCTCGGCGCCGTCGGTGGGAGCGGTGGCGCCCTCGAGGAGCCCGGCCTGGGCGAGCAGCGTCTCCGCCGACAGGTTGAGCGCGCCGGCGATGGACCGGATCACCCGCACCGAGGGCTCGTGGAGGCCCCGTTCGATCTGGCTGAGGTAGGGGTTCGAGACGTTGGTGCGCTCGGCCAGCTCTCGGAGCGAGAGGTTGGCGAGGTGGCGTTGCGTGCGGATGAAGTTGCCGAGCGCCTCGATCTGGGCTCGCCACGGTTCTTCCCTGGGCATGTCCGGTTGACCGTAGTCAGGCCGGAGGGGAGGAGCGCGCCGTTGCGCCCCTCCCTCTCGTCACTGTTTCGACCGGCTCAGGCGGACGCCGGCGGCGCGGCCGGGACGACGGTGTCGAGGACCTTGCCGACGAACTCCCGGTTGAGCTCGATGGCCTTCTCGGGCAGGTCGAAGGCGCCGTCGACGAGCTCGGCTGCGTTCGGGAGCTGGTCGGCGTAGGGGAACGACGGGAGGGACTCGGTCCAGCGCTTGACGGCGTCGACGACGAACTCGTGGACCTGCTCGACGGTCTCGATGGCCTGCTTGTGGGCCTGGTCGGTGATCTCGGAAACGGGCACGGGGGCCTCCTGTAGGGGTTCCTTCTGGTCGTTGCAAACTATACTTTGCAGTACTTCGCGATGTCAAGAGGGTTCGTGGGTAGGAGATGCCCGCCATGAGGTCACGGGTCGCGGCGGGTGTCGCCGCGATCATCGCGGCCGTGACCGTCGGCGTCGGCATCACGCTCGCCGTGGCGCTGGGGCCCCACGGCCCGCGCGTCCTGCTCGTCGGCGACTCCCTGCTCGAGGAGAGCGCGCCGCAGGCGACGCGGGAGCTGCACGCTGCCGGTTTCCGTGTCGACGTTCGGGCCGTGCCCGGCATCGGCCTCCTCGACTCCCGGTTCGACTGGATCGCCGAGGTCGGGCGGCTCGTCGCTCGGGACCGGCCGCGCGTGGTCGTGGCCGAGTTCGCCGGCGACTACGAGCCGCCGTACCGGCCGGGCATCGCACCGTTCAGTCCCGCGTTCTTCCGGGCGTGGACCGATGCCGCCCGGCGGTTGGTCGCGGCGGCTGCGGAGACCGGGTCAGCGGTCGAGCTCGTGCTCTTGCCGCCGATGCGCAACCGCGTACTCGAGGCGAGCGCGGCGACTCTGAATGGCATCTACGCCTCGCTGGCAGGCGGGCTCGCCCGGGTCGGTTGTGTGGACGGACACGGGCCGCTGGCCGACGCGGCAGGACGCTATGCCGACGCCCTCCCGGCGCGGGCCGGGCGCCTAGAGCGCGTGCGCCGCTTCGACGGCGTGCACCTCACAGTCGCGGGCGCCCGCCGCCTCGCCCACGCCATGGCCACGGGCGCCGTGCGCGCCGCCCGGGGCGGGTTCGAGGGCTGTCCTGCGTAGCGTCGTCGCTGCGTTACCCTGAAAACTCTGCGTCACAGTCCTCGGGGGGCCCAGGTGCGCCGGCGGCGCGACACTCCATGACACCCACCGGCGGTCACCGGTCGAGCTACCTTCCCGCCCTCGACGGGCTCCGCGCGCTCGCGGTCGCCGCCGTGATCGCCTATCACCTCGGGTTGCCCTGGGCCCGCGGGGGCTACCTCGGCGTCGACCTGTTCTTCGTGCTCTCGGGGTTCCTCATCACCGGCCTCCTGTTCGCCGAGCGCGAGGGCACGGGCCGCGTCGAGCTGGGGGCGTTCTACGCACGCCGCGCCCGGCGGCTGCTGCCGGCGCTCTTCCTGGTGCTGGCGGCGGTGGTGGTGTACACGGGCGTCGAGGGCTCGGTGGTCTCGACGCTCCGCGGCGACGTCGTCGCCACGCTCGGCTACGTCGCCAACTGGCGGTTCGTGCTGGCGCACCAGGGTTACTTCGCCCAGTTCTCGACGCCCAGCCCGCTCCGCCACACATGGAGCCTCGCCATCGAGGAGCAGTACTACCTGCTCTGGCCGCTGCTGCTGCTCGCGCTCGTGCGGTTGGGGCGGGGCTCAGCGCGACGGGTGCTGGGCGCGATCGCGGTGCTCGCAGTCGCGTCGGCTGTGGCCATGGGTCTGCTCTACCACCCGGGCGGCGACCCCTCACGGGCGTACTACGGCACCGACGCGCGCGCCTTCGAGCTGCTCATCGGGTCGGCGCTGGCGCTGTGGGTCGCGCGGCGACCCGGCGGCGGCCGGCGGCTGTGGGGGTTCGGGACGGCGGCGCTGATCGTGCTCGGCTTCNNNACGAGCGGGTGGATGTACCGCGGCGGCTTCGTCGTCGCCGGGCTGCTTGCGGCCGTCGTCGTGGCGTCGGTGGCCCGTCCCGACGCCGGACCGCTGGGCCGGCTGTTGTCGCCGAGGCCGCTGCGCTGGGTGGGCCGCCTGTCGTACGGCATGTACCTGTGGCACTGGCCGGTCATCGACCTGCTCACCCATCAGAAGACCGGACTCTCGGGCTCGGCGCTCCAGCTGTTCCAGGCCGGCGTGACGGTGGCCGCCGCGACCGCCTCCTACTACGTCGTCGAGCGGCCGGTGCGCGCCGGCGCGCTGGCGGGATGGCGGGCGTGGGTGGCGGCTCCGAGCGTGGCCTCCGCCACCGTCGCCGCCTTGGTCCTCACGACCGCGACCTCCGGCGCCGTAGCGCTGGCCGCGCCGGCGCCGGCGAGCGTGACGTCGAGCGCGAGCGCGCCCATCGCCGCACCGGGGGCGCCGGTCCCGGTGCTCGTGCTCGCGGGCGGCCGTATCCCGACGGCGGCAGACCCGCTGCGCGTGCTCGTCGTCGGCGACTCGGTCATGTACGACGCCAGCCCGGGCATCGCGGCCGCGCTCGACGCCACGGGCGTCGTCCGGGTGATCTCGGAGCCCGTCCTCGGGTTCGGGCTCACTCGTTCCGCCTACCGATGGCGCACCGAGTGGCCCAAGCTCGTGGCGGCGGACCGACCCGACGTCGTGCTCGCCATGTTCGGCGGCTGGGACGGCCCCGGTGTCCTCGCCAGGGGACGAGCGTGGTACGCGGGCCTGGCAGAGGAGGCGGTGACGGCCTTGAGCGCCACGGGCGCGCGCGTCGTGTGGCTGGAGTACCCGCAGAACCGCCCGCCCGAGATCCCCGGCCGGCCGCCGCCCGACCAACCCGCCAACGAGCTCGGCCGGCAGGCCGTCAACGCCGTCCTCGCCGGCGTGGCCGCAGGCCATCTCGACACGGTCGCGTACCTCCCGACCGCGCCGGTCCTCGAAAATGCGGTGGGGTTCACCGCGTTCCTGCCCGACGCCACCGGACGCCTCGTGCGGGTTCGCAAGCGCGACGACGTGCACTTCTGCCCGGCCGGCGCGGCCCGCGTGGGCGAGCTCGTGCTGCGGGCGCTGGGCCCCACCTACGCGCTTCCTCCTGCCGCCCCGGACTGGCAGGGCGGCGCGTGGCGCCTCGACCCGCGGTACGACAACCCGCACGGCACCTGTAGCTGAGCCGGTCCGCGGTGGCCGTCGTGCGCCGACCCGCGCGTCGCGTCGGTAGCGTCCCACCCGTGGCGAGCGACGAGGAGGCCGTCGTACGGCTGGAGCGGTGGCGCGGCCCGTGGCCGGACGACGACCCCGACGCCAACTTCAAGCGCGAGGTCGCGCTGTACGCGCTCGTCGATCCTCTCGTGACGCTGCGCACCCTCGGCGAGAACCTCGACATCCCGCTGGGCGCGCTGTGTCGCTACGTGCTCGGACGGTGGGCCACCGGGGGGAGCGGAGCGCTGCTCGAGATGGAGCCGTCGATGGTGCGGCGGCTGTGGGAGGTCTTCGAGCGCGCTGAGACGGCCGGCACCGACGCCGCCCGGCTCGCGGCCTACCGGCAGCTGCGGGAGATGGTCGACTGGTTGCGGATGCCGCTGGACGACGGCTCCGGCTACGAGGGCTGAGCGGGGAACCCCGGCACGCCCTCCTCGCGCTCGACGCCGAACGTGTTCAGGGCGAAGGCGACCATGTGGTAGTGGCCCACGAGCATCGGCACCTCGATCAGCTGGCGCTCGTCGTAGCGGGCCGCGAGCGCGCTCCACGTGCCGTCGCCGATGCAGGCGTCACGGTGGAGCTCGTCGGCGGCGCGCATGAGCGTGCGGTCGAAGTCGTCCCAGTCCTCGGCGTCGGCGCCGGCCGGCACGCGGGCGATCTCGTCGTCGCTGACGCCGGAGGTGCGGGCGATGACCACGTGCTGGCCCCACTCGTACTCCGAGCGGCAGTGCCACGCCGTGCGCAGGATCAACAGCTCCCTCTCGCGCGCCGGCAGCTTGCCCACGAGGAGCTTGCCGCCGAACGGGAGCCAGTGCCGGAATAGGCCCGGGTGCCGCACGAGCGTGGCGAAGATGTTGTTCGCGCCGGTCGTGAGCTGCATGACCTGCCCGAGCAGCTCGCGGGTCTCGTCGTTCCGTGCGTCCTCGGCCAAGGGCGGGATGCGCGGTGGGGTCATTGTGTCCAGACCTCCTTCAGGACGCGGCGGATGTTGTCGCCGAGGATGCCGCGCACCTCGGCCTCGGCGAAGCCTCCGTCGAGGAGGGCGGCGGTGACGAGCGGCAGGTCGCGCTCGCCGCGGTAGCCGTCCATCACGCCGGGCACGCCGTTCATGTCGGTGCCGATGCAGAGATGCTCGGGACCGGCGAGCCCGGCGACGTGTCGGGCATGGGCGACGAGGGCGCCGACGTCGGCGACCCCGTGCCCGCGGTGATGGAACGGCCACAGACCGATCGCGCCGCCCGTCGAGGCGATGGCGCGGATCTCCTCGTCGGTGAGGAAGCGGGCGAAGTCGTCGAGCGCACGGGCACCGCTGTGCGACGACACGACCGGACGGCTGGTGATCTCGACCGCGGCCCGCAGCGTCGCCGTGTCGGCGTGCGCGAGGTCGACGAGCATGCCCAGCTCGTTCATGCGCCGCACGACGGCGGCACCAGCGGCGGTGAGGCCGGGTGCCCGCCGGTGCCGCACCGGGAAGCGGGCGATGTAGCCGTGCCAGGGGAGGCAGGTCGTTCCCAGCTCGTTGTCGGCCATGTGCACGATGACGAGGACGCGCACCCCGCGGCGATGGGCTTCGTCGACGCGCGCCACGTCGCCGCCGAGGAAGTCGCCCCCCTCGACGCCGAGGATCACGCCGAGCCCGTCGCCGTCGAGATCGCCCGCGTCGCGGACGATCCACGCCCCGGTGGCGGCAGCCTGGCGCTCGATGTCGTCGAGCTGGAGGTTGACGGCCCGCCAGGGCCCGCCGCGGTACCAGCGGGTGACGACCGGGTCGCCGACCGCCTTGGCCACGACGCAGTCGACCCCGGCGTCGCGCAGCGCCGCGAGCCCGACGTCGGGCGGCATGGTCGCCCGGTTGACGAACCGGTAGATCCGGGCGAACGGCTGCGGCACGAAGCCGGGCGCGTGTACGTGCGTGTCGAGCACGAACGCATCGCGGTGAAGCCGTTCTGCGGCGGTCGTGGGCACTAGTTGACCTTGCGGTCGTGGCCCTCCCAGTAGGGCTGGCGCAGCTTGAACTTCTGCAGCTTGCCGGTGGCGGTGCGGGGGAGGGAGTCGCGCACCTCCACCGTCGTCGGGCACTTGAAGTGGGCCAGGCGCCCCCGCGTGAAGTCGATGAGGGCGGCCTCGTCGGCCTCTTCGCCGGCGCGGAGGACCACGAGCGCCTTCACGGTCTCACCCCACTTCTCGTCGGGGACACCGATCACCGCGACCTCGGCGACGGCCGGGTGCTGGTAGAGGCAATCCTCGACCTCGATCGAGGAGACGTTCTCGCCGCCCGAGATGATCACGTCCTTCTTGCGGTCGGCGATGACGACGTAGGGCCCGTCGAGGTAGGCACCGTCGCCGGTGTGGAACCAGCCGTCGACGATGGCCTTGGCCGTGTCCTCGGGCTGCTCCCAGTAGCCCTCGAACACATGGTTGGAACGGGCCAGCACCTCGCCCTCGCCGTCGACCTCGATGCGCACGCCGACGGCGGGGGTTCCCGCGCGGCTGAGCCGGCGGGCCCGCTCGGCGGGGTCGAGGCCGTCGTACTCGACGGGCGCGCGGTTGATCGTGAGCAAGGGCGCCGTCTCGGTGAGGCCGTAGATCTGCACGAACTCCCAGCCGAGCTCGCTCTCGACGCGCTCGATGACCTTCGAGGGCGGCGGCGCCCCGGCCACCACCATGCGGACCTGGCCGCGGCCGGGCACGGCCTCCCCGCGCTCGCGACGGGCTGCGGCCGCGTCGAGGATGGCGGCGACGACGGCGGGCGCGCCGCACAGCAGGGTGACGCCGTGGGCGTCGACCCGGCGCAGGATGTCCTCACCGTCGACCTTGCGCAGTACGACGTGGCGGGCGCCCATCGCCGTCAGCGCGTAGGGCATGCCCCAGCCATTGCAGTGGAACATCGGGAGTGTGTGCAGGTAGACGTCGCGGTCGCTCACGCCGGTGTGCCAGCCGAAGGTGGCGGCGTTGAGCCACGCGTTGCGGTGGGTGATCTGGACGCCCTTGGGACGGGCGGTGGTGCCGGACGTGTAGTTGATGCTGGCGGTGGCGTCCTCGTCGGGTTCCCAGGCGGCGGGCTCCGCAGCGGTGTCGGCGAACAGCTCGGCATCCTCGGTGCCGTCGAGGACCATGCGGTGCTTGGCGGTGACGCCCGCGAGAGCGCTGTCGAGCTCGGGATCGACGAGCAGCACCGACGCGCCCGAGTGGTCGACGATGTAGGCGACCTCATCGGTGTTGAGCCGGAAGTTGATTGGCACCAGGATCCGGCCGAAGGCGCTGACGCCGAAGAACGACACGACGAACTTGGCCGCGTTGGGGCTCACGAGGGCGATGCGCTCGCCATGGCCCACGCCCATGCCGTCGAGCGTGGCCGCCATCGTGCGGGCCCGGCGGGCGACCTCTCCGTAGGTGAGGTCGGGCAGCGAGTGGGGGAGGCCGGGCTCGTCGACGAGCGCGAGGCGGTCGGGGTACACGAACGCCGCCCGCTCGATGAAGTCGGCCACACTGAGGGGAACACGCATGACCCCGAGCCTATTGTGAGCGGCATGCAGATCGACGACCTGGTCCTGGTGAGCGTCGACGACCACGTGGTGGAGCCGCCCGACATGTTCGAGCGCCACCTGCCGGCGAAGTACCGCGACGTCGGGCCCCGGATCGTGCGGCGCGACGACGGCACCGAAGTGTGGCTCTACCAGGGTCGGGAGTTGCCCAACATCGGCCTCAACGCGGTTGCCGGCCGCCCACCCGACGAGTACGGGCTCGAGCCGACGTCGTTCGGTGAGATGCGCGAGGGCTGCTACGACGTCGATCGCCGCGTGCGCGACATGGACGCCAACGGAGTGCTCGGCTCCATGTGCTTCGCCTCCTTCCCGCAACTGTGCGGCCAGGTGTTCGCGCGAACGGAGGACAAGGACGCCGCCCTCGCCATCCTGCGCGCCTACAACGACTGGCACATCGACGACTGGTGCGGTTCTCACCCCGGCCGGTTCATCCCGCTCGCGCTCCCGCCGATCTGGGACCCGCAGGCGATGGCCGACGAGGTGCGGCGGGTGGCGGCCAAGGGTTGCCACGCGGTCTCGTTCTCGGAGAACCCCTCGAAGCTCCGGCTCCCGAGCTTCCACACCGACCACTGGGACCCCTTCTGGACCGCGTGCGCCGACGAGGGCACGATCGTCTGCCTGCACATCGGGTCGTCGTCGGAGCTCGTCGTCACCGCCGCCGACGCGCCGATCGACGTGCTGATCACGCTGCAGCCCATCAACATCGTGCAGGCGGCAGCCGACCTGTTGTGGTCACCGGTGCTGCGGAAGTTCCCCACGCTGCGCTTCGCCCTGTCCGAGGGCGGCATCGGCTGGATCCCGTACTTCTTCGACCGCGTCGACTGGATCTACCAGCGGCACCACTACTGGACGGGGCAGGACTTCGGCGACCTGCTGCCGAGCCAGCTCTTCCGCGAACGCATCGTCGTCTGCTTCATCGACGACCCCGCGGGCGTCGAGAACCGGCATCACGTCGGCCTCGATCGCATCTGCTGGGAGGCCGACTACCCGCACTCCGACTCGACCTGGCCGCAGTCGCCGGAGACGTTGATGAAGTCGCTCGACGGCGTGCCCGACGACGAGATCGACGCCATCACCCATCTCAACGCCATGCGCCACTTCCGCTTCGACCCGTTCGCCCACCGGCCTCGCGAGCACTCGACCGTCGGCGCGCTTCGGGCCACCGCGGCCGACGTCGACATCACCCCCCGCAGCTTCGGCAAGAAGGCGCCCGGCGACCGCCTGACGAAGGCCACCGACATCGCCGGCGTCAGGCGCAAGCGCGACTAGCGCGCGAGGTCGGGGACCTCCTGGCCGAGATGCTGGGTGTAGATGGTGATGCGGGCGATGAGGCCGTCGCCGTCGAGGTCGAACACGAGGGCCTCGGGCGTGCGGATCGGAGCGCCGCCCACCTCGACGACCTCGGTGAGCTCGACGGCGACGGCGTCGCCGGCGTCGATGCTGCGGCTCCGCTCCATCGAGTAGCCGGGCAGGCGGGGCATGAGACCGGCGATGAAGGCCACGTGGGCGTCGCGGCCGGAGTAGGTGTCACCGAACGGCCCGACGCGCACGACGTCGGGAGCGAGCGTGGCCGCCAGCCCGTCCCAGTCGTGGGCGAGCAGGCGGTCGAAGTACTCGTCCACCACACTTCGGGCCGCCGCCTTCGGCGGCCGTCCCGCCGTGCGGGACGCTCTGTTGTCCGGTTCGCTCGCCTTTGGCTCGCTCACTGGCCGACCTGCACGGTCTTGCCGTCGCGCCACTCGCGCAGCACCAGGTACTCGCCCTTGAGGGGCCGAAGCCCATGGTGGTGCCCTCGTGGCCGCTCGTGGCCGGTAGGCGCTTGACCCGCTCGAGGCCCTCCTTGACGCCCGCGCTCGTGAGATGGGCCGATCGGGCGATCGCCTCACCGAGCAGCCGGCCGATGTCGTAGGCGGCGACCCCGACAGGTCCCGCGGCGGAGCGCGGCGACCGCTCCCGCAGCCGCTGCCGGCCCACGTTGTCGTCGGAGACCGTGTCGACGTACACCCAGCCCTCCCAGCCGGCGCGCCAGTCGCGGCGGGCGTAGCCGAACATCAGCGCGGAGTTGGCCACGACGGGCACGTCCCACTTCTCGTCCTCGACCGCGAGCGCGACGGTGCGGGCGGCGACGCCGAGGCCGAGGTACACGAGCGCGTCGGGATCGGCGGCGCGCAGACGGCGCACGATCGGCCCGGCGTCGTCGGCAAGCGGCGAGATGGCCGACCGCCCGAGCACCTCGAGGCCGAGGAGCGGGCAGGCCGCGTCGAGGGCGTCGGCGTAGCCGCGCCCCACCGGCGAGTGATCGTGGATCACCGCGAGGGTGCGCCGGCCGTGGGCGGCGAGATGCTCGGCCAGCACCACGGGCTCTTCGTCGAGCGAGCCGACCTGGTAGTGGAACATGAACTCGCCTCGCGTGTGTGCCCCACCCGTGTAGTTGATCGTGGGCACCTCCGCCTCGTCGGCCAGGTCGCGCACCACCAGGCCGTTGTCGCTGATCGAGGGCCCGACCACGGCGAGGGCACCGGCGTCGACGAGCTCGAAGTAGCCGAGCTCCACCTCGCGCGCGGTGCCGAGTGGGAGTCCGCGTGCCAGGTGCGGGACCAGCTCGACGGGGCGGTCGATGCGCCCGGTGGAGGCGACGTCGTCGATGCCGAGCCGGACCGCGTCCTCGAAGGACGCGCCACCGTCGGCCTGCGGGAAGTCGTAGAGGAGGCCGACCACGATGGGCGAGGCGGTCGTCTCCACGGCGGCCAAAGCTAGTGTCCGATCACATGGACTGGGAGGCGTGGGCGCGTCGCGTCGAGCGGGCGCTCGACGTCGCGGGACGCGGCGACTGGCAGAAGCTGTTCGCGCCGGGCGCCGTGTTCAGCGACCCGAACACGCCGTCGACCGACGATGTGCGCGCCATCGCCCGCGACACCCGCGCGATCTTCCCGGACTGGACCCAGGAGATCATCTCCATCCGCGGCGGTGATGACTGGGCGGTGTTCGAGTGGATCGGCCGGGCGACCTACGCGGGAGAACCCGGCAAGGGCGCTCGCATCGAGATGCACGGGGCCACGATCGTGGAGCTCGACGCCGACGGGCTCATCACTTCGTGGCGCGACTATCTCGACCGCAAGGAGCCCGAGCAGCAGATCCGGGCCGCGCTAACTGAGCCTTAGCTGCCCGCAAGCAAGAAGAACGGGAGGCGGACGCCTTCCGTGACCTCGTCGAAGCGCACGCGGACCGGCGCGCCGACGGCGACGTCGTCCGGTTCGCAGTCGACGATGTTGGTCATCAGCCTCGGCCCCTCCTCGAGGTCGACGAGGGCGACGACGTAGGGGAGCAGGTCGCGGAAGGGCCGGACCATGTTCTGCCGGATGACCGTGAAGCTGTAGACGGTGGCCCGGCCGCTGGCCTCCTCCCACTCGACCGGACCGCGGCACACGACGCAGTGCGGCCGCGGGTAGAGCTGCCGGTGGCCGTGCCGCGTGCAGCGCTGCAGAAGCAGCCGGCCCTCGTTGGCGGCGTCCCAGTAGGGCGCCGTCTCGGGATCGGGCACCGGGACGGGCCGGGGACGCGGCGGCTTGGCGGGCTCACTCACGGTCGCTCCGTGCCGAGGAGGAGGGTGGCGCCGGTGGAGAGCATCCCGCCCGTGCCATGAGCGACCGCGACCTTGGCGTCGGGCACCTGGGTGGCGCCGGCCTCGCCACGAAGCTGGCGTACGGCTTCGACGATCAGGAACATCCCGCGCATGCCGGGATGGCAGGCCGAGAGGCCGCCGCCGTCGGTGTTGGTGGGCAGGGCGCCGTCGAAGCGCAGCCGCCCGCCCTCCACGAACGCGCCGCCCTCGCCCTTGCCACAGAAGCCCAGGTCCTCGAGCGTGAGGAGCACGGTGATGGTGAACGAGTCGTAGAGCTGGGCGGTGTCGACGTCGGCCGGCGTGAGCCCGGCGTGCGCGAACGCGAGCGGTCCGCTCCGGGCCGCGGCAGTGACCGTCATGTCGGGCATGGCGGACACGTTCATGTGGTGGGTCATGGCGTGGGCGGCGCCGAGAACGTGGATGGGCGGCTTCGGCAGGTCACGCGCCCGCTCCTCGGTTGTCACGACGCAGGCGCCACCGCCGTCGGAGATCACACAGCAGTCGAGCATGTGCAGGGGCTCCGCGATCATGCGCGAGCCGAGCACGTCGTGGACGGTGATCGGGTCGCGGTACTGCGCATGCGGGTTGAAGGCGGCGTGCGTCCTCATCGTCACCGCGATCTCGGCCAGCTGCTCCGACGTCGTTCCGAACTCGTGCATGTGACGGCGGGCGGCGAGGGCGTAGCTGCCGACCAGCGTGTTGCCCCACAGCTGGTCGAAGGCCGCGGGCCCGCTGGGAGCCGGGCCACGACCGCCGGTGCCGAGCCGGCGTCCCATCGCCGACAGCTGCACGCTGCCGTAGGTGACGAGGACGGTGTCGCAGGCGCCGGCCTCGACGGCGCGCGCCGCGTGCTCGACCAGCACCTCGAAGGAGGCGCCGCCGAAGTTGGTCTCGTCGAACCAGTGCGGTTGGAGCCGCAGGTACTCGCTCAACTGGACGGCGTACATGGGGAAGAAGCCCACGGTCGCGTAGCCGTCGATGTCGTCGAAGGTGAGCCCCGCGTCGGCGAGCGCCCGCTCCGCCGCCTGGGCGTGCACCTGGTACTCGCTCATGTCGGGGAGGTTCGGATAGTCGGAGGTCGCCACCCCCGCGATCACCGCCCGGCGGCCGTCAGCCACGCGGTGATGCCTGCAACGGCAGGACCTCGGCCGCGACCGACTCGAGCTCCTCTCGCCACGACGGCGGCTCGTCGATCGGCAGGACCACGAACTTGGAGAACCCGGCGTCGACGAACTCTTCGAGTCGCTGCTGCAGCGCCGCGAGGCCGCGGGGGAGCACATCGGCGGCGTCGAGCTCCGGCCGGCGCACCGCCAGTGCCTGCACGACGCGTTCGGGGAGCTCGCCGTAGCGGTAGCCGACCAGTGCGCCGAAGTGCTCCGGGTCGATGCGACGCCCGGCCTCCTCGGCCGCCTCCTCGATCACCACCCGCCCCTTGGCCGCCGTCTCCGGCGTGCAGAAGCTGGGGAGCCAGCCGTCACCGAGCCGTCCGACCCGGCGCAACTCGCTCGGCGCGTCGCCTCCGAGCCACACGTCGGGCGGCGACTGGGCGGGGAGCGGGCGCACGCGGAGGCCGCGGTACGAGAAGCGGGGGCCGTCGTGGTCGACGGTCTCCTCGGTCCAGATGCGGCGGATCAGGGGCACGGCCTCGTCGAACCACGCGGCCCGCTCCTCGCGGCGCACGCCGAAGGCCTGCTGCTCGCGCGGATCCGCGATTCCGAGACCGAAGCCTGGGAGCAGGCGCCCGTCCGAGAGGCGGTCGAGACTGGCGAGCTCCTTGGCCAGCAGCGCCGGGTTGCGGCCGGGGACGACCAGCACGCTCATGCCCAGCTTCAGCTTGCGGGTGCAGCCGGCGGCGTAGGCCAGGCCGATCAGGGGATCGGGACCCTCGGCCGTCGCCCGCTCCGAGAGCCACAGCGAGTCGAACCCCAGCCGCTCGAGCTCGGTGCACATCTCGCCGAAGCGGCGCGGATCGGGCGCTAGTGCGCTTCCGATGCCATATCCGACCCGGACCTTCACGGCCCCGAACCCTACGCGGCACAATCGTCAGCGTGTTCTTCCGCCAGTACTTCCTCGGCTGCCTGTCGCACGCGTCGTACCTCGTCGGCGACGAGACGACCGGCCGCGCCGTGGTGGTCGACCCGCAACGCGACATCGACGCGTACCTCGCCGACGCCGACGAGGCCGGTCTGACCATAGAGAAGGTCATCGAGACCCACTTCCACGCGGACTTCCTCTCGGGCCATCTCGAGCTGGCGGCGAAGACGGGGGCCGAGATCTGTTACGGCGAAGCGGCCGACGCCGACTTCCCGATCACGCACCTACGCGACGGTGACACGGTGCCGTTGGGCGACGTCGCGCTCGAGATCAGGACGACGCCCGGTCACACGCCCGAGTCGATCAGCGTGATCGTCCGCGAGCACGCCGGCGACGATGTGCCGTACGGCGTGCTCACCGGCGACACGCTCTTCATCGGCGACGTCGGCCGGCCCGACCTGCTCTCGTCGGAGGGCGTCACCGCCGACGAGCTCGCCCGCCAGCTGTACCACTCGTTGCGCGGGAAGCTCATGACGCTCCCAGACGACACGCGCGTCTTCCCGGCGCACGGGGCCGGGTCCGCGTGCGGCAAGAACCTCTCCACCGAGACGAGCTCGACGATCGGGGAGCAGCGGCGCACCAACTACGCCCTCAAGCCGATGAGCGAGGAGGCGTTCGTGCAGGTGGTCACGGAGGGCCAGCCGACGACGCCGCTCTACTTCTCGTTCGACGCCCACCGGAACCGCGAGGCGCACGCCCTGCTCGACGAGCACGCGCCGCCGCCGGCGCTCGAGCTCGACGAGGTCATGGCGCGCCGCGCGGCAGGCGCCGTCGTCGTCGACACGCGCCAGCACCCCGAGTTCGCCGCCGGCCACCTCGCCGGCTCTCTCAACGTCGGCCTCGAGGGGCGGTTCGCCGAGTACGCGGGCGACGTCCTGCGGCCGGACGACGAGATCGTGCTCGTCTGCGATCCCGGCCACGCGCTCGAGGCGAAGGTGCGCCTGGCGCGCATCGGCTTCGACAACGTCACCGGCTTCCTCGCGGACCCGGTGCGTGCCTTCCTCGACCGCCCCGACCTCGTCGTGCGCAGCTCGCGGCTCACCGCCGACGAGCTGGCGGAGCGTCTGCGCACGATCCGCGACGTCGCAATCGTCGACGTCCGGAACCCCGGCGAAGCAGCTGAGGGCATGATCACCGGTGCGATCAACATCCCGGTCGCGCGCCTGCTCGACCGGATCGGCGAGCTCGACCCGGCGCGGCCGACGGTCGTCTACTGCGCCGGCGGCTACCGGTCGTCGATCGCCGCCAGTTCCCTCGTCGCCGGCGGGTTCGACGACGTGTCCGACGTGCTCGGGGGTTACGAGGGCTGGCGGAACCGGCACCAGTGACATCCCAGATACTGCGAGCCGGCCCGGCCGACGCCGAGCGGCTGGCGGCGATGCTCGGGCGCGCCTTCGAGGACGACCCCGTGCAGGCGTGGCTGTTCCCGCGAGCCGAGGGACGGCGGGCGAGGGTGCAGGTCTTCTTCGACCTCGAGGTGCGCGACATCCTCTTGCCCCGTGGCGAGGTGTGGGCGAGCCCGGGGCGCGAGTCGGCCGCGGGCTGGATGCCACCCGGGCAGTGGAAGATCCCCATGCGCACGATGCTCCGGCACGCGCCGGCGCTGCTGCGGGTGCTCGGCCGTCGCACCATGCTGGCCCTGCGCGGACTGGGTCAGATCGAGGCCCGGCACCCGCGCGAGCCCCACTGGTACCTGGCGGTGCTCGGCACCGACCCGGTCGAGCAAGGTCGTGGGCTGGGCTCGTCGGTGCTCGCGCCGGTGCTCGGGCGCTGCGACGACGAAGGGCTCGGCGCATATCTCGAGTCGTCGAAGGAGGAGAACCTCGCGTTCTACTCGCGTCACGGCTTCGAGGTCACCGAGGAGGTGCAGCTGCCGAACGGACCACCGGTGTGGCTGATGTGGCGCGACCCGCAGCCGGGACGCGGCTAGCTACCTTTTGGACGCCGCCCATGCGACGAGGTCGTCGGCGGGGCGGGTGTTGACGACGATCTCGGGCGTGGCGCCGCACTCGACTGCGCGGTCACACCCGTAGTGCTGCCACTCGAGCTGGCCGGGAGCGTGGGCGTCGGTGTCGATGCTCAGCAGGCATCCGGCGGCAACGGCTGTGGTGAGCAGGCGCCGGGGCGGATCGAGCCGTTCGGGCCGGCAGTTCACCTCGACCGCCGTCCCGTTCGCGGCGCACGCCCCGAACACGGCGTCGGCGTCGAAGGTCGACTCGGGCCGCCCCCGTCCAACGACCAGGCGCCCGGTGCAGTGACCGAGGATGTCGACGTTGGGATCCGCGACGGCGCGGACCATGCGCCGGGTCATGTCCTTCGAGTCCATCCGCAGCTTCGAGTGCACGCTGGCGACCACGACGTCGAGCTCGGCGAGCAGCCCGGCGTCCTGGTCGAGCGAGCCGTCGTCGACGATGTCGACCTCGAT
>VAXF01000069.1 GCA_005888395.1 Actinomycetota bacterium
CGGCCGGTCGCCGGCGTCGCGCACCACGACCTCGAACCGGCCGGCCGGCTCGCGCCCGAGGAGGGTCGCCACGGCCGCCCGATCGGCGTGCGGCAGTGTCATCCCCTGCGGCGGCGCCGGCGCCGCACGAGCCAGTAGAGAAGGAACAGCCCCGCCACGAACGGCGCCACCCGCTTGGCCACCGCCGGGCCCGCCGCCTCGGTGAGGTCGACGGGCTGTGCGGGGCGAGACTCGATGCGGCGCACCGCCGGGGCCGCATCTGACGCGGCGCCGGCCGCCTCGGCACCGGCAGCCGGCGGTAATCGGACGTCGGGGTCGTCGTTCCCCTCGCGAGAGAGGTCGGCCTCCAGAGAGTCGACGAACTGCTGGAGCAGCTTGGCGCTGACGTCGGCGAGGACGCCGCGGCCGAACGACGCCACCCGGCCCGTGATCGTGAGATCGGTGACGACGTCGACCCTGGTGCCGTCACCGTCGGGCGTCAGCGTGGCCGTGATCGTCGCGCTCGCATTGCCCTGCCCGCGCGTCTCGCGTCCCTCGGCGCGCGCCACGGCCCGGTGCGCGGCCGCGTCGCGCTCGACCCAATTTGCCTTGCCCTTGTACTGCGCCGTGATGGGGCCCACCTTCACCTTTACGACCCCGCGGTACTCGTCACCCTCGACCTCCTGGAGCTCGGCGCCCGGCATGCACGGCGCGATGCGCTCGAGGTCGGTCAATACCACCCATGCCTTGTCGACGGGCAGCCCCACCCGGAACTCGTTGGTCAGCTCCACTCGGAGAGGTCCTCCAGCGTGTCGATGTCGACGGTTTCGCCCTCGCACGCTACTTCGACCACCAGCTCCGGCCGCTCTCGCATCAGAACCCGTGCGCCCTCGTCGCCGCTCGCCGGCAGGAGCGGCCACACCTCTCGCGCCAGGCGCACCGGATGGCCTCGCCGGCCCCCGTAGGTCGCCACCGCGATCGACGCGGTCGACGCCGCCACCACCCGCCACGCCGACGGCTCGACGAGCGGCTGGTCGCCCAAACCGACGACGATCGCGTCGTGGCCGTTGTCGGCGGCCCAACCGATGGCGACCTGCAACGACGTGGCCTGCCCCTGCGACCACGCGTCGTTCGGCACGACCCGCGCCGGCGAGGACGCCAACGCCGCAACATCGACCGCGCCCATGACGACGATCAGGTCGTCGAGCCCGGCCTCGGCCGCGTGGTCGATCGCCCACGACACCAGCGGACGCCCGCGGAAGTGGGCCACCAGCTTGTTGACGTCACCGCCGAAGCGCGAGCTCCCGCCTGCGGCAAGGATCACCGCCGCGGTCGTCACGAATGAATGGGGCCGTCGTTGTCGCGCAGCGACGGGGCACCGGCGCGCCCCGTGCGGAGGGCGATGATCTCCGAGCAGATCGATATCGCCGTCTCCTCGGGGGTGCGGGCGCCGATGTCGAGTCCGATGGGCGCCATGACCCGCGCCAGACCCGCGTCGTCGACGCCGTGCGCCGCGAGCCCATGGCCCCGAGGTAGCCGACTTCGGTCTCGAGAGCGGCGACGATCGCCGGCACGTCGAACTTGGGGTCGTGGGTGAGCACGCAGACGACATCGCGGGGACCGAGGTCGTCACCGGCCTTGGCCAAGTAGCGATCGGGCCAGTCGACCACTACCTCGTCGGCGTCGGGAAAGCGCAGCGGGGTGGCGAACACGGCGCGCGCGTCGCAAACGGTGACGCGGTAGCCGAGCACCTTGGCCACGCGCGCCAGCGCGGCGGTGAAGTCGACCGCGCCGAAGATGACCATGCGTGGCGGCGGCGCGTACGACTCGATGAACGCGGACACGTCGCGCTGACGAGCCTCGCCGTGGAGCCCGTAGTGACGCGTCGCGCTGGCGCCCGCCGCCAGCTGTCCGAGCGCGTCGCGGCCGACGACGCGGTCGAGGTCGGCGTCGCCCAGCGTCCCGAGCGCCTCGGCGCCGGGCCGTACCAGCAGCTTGGCGCCGACTCTCGGGCCCTCCACCATCGAGACCAGGGCAATCGGCTCCTCGGCCCGCAAGGCCTCGCGGAGCGCCTCGTACAGCTCGCCCATCTACCAGTCGAGCGGCTCGACGAGCACGTGGATGGTGCCGCCACACGTGAGGCCGACGGCGAAGGCGTCGTCGTCGGAGATGCCGTACGTCACGAGGCGGGGCGTGCCGTCACCCCCGAGCACTTCCAGCGCCTCGGTGAGCACGGCACCCTCGACACAGCCACCCGAGACCGACCCGGCGACCTCGCCGTCCTCGCTGACGGCCATCGTGGCCCCCGGCTCACGTGGCCCCGAACCCTCGACCTCGACGACCCGCGCCACCGCCACCCGCTTGCCCGCCGCCAGCCACCGGTCGATGTCGCTGAGCACCTCCCTCATTGGGCCACCATCTTCGATGGTGGCCATGAGGGGCCTGCTCTGCCTTCTGGTTCGCTCGCCTTCGGCTCGCTCACTTGATCACCTCCGAAAGGCGCTCGAGGGCTGCGATCGAGTGCCCCTCGACCAGCTCGTCGACGAACGGCAGCGCCGCTGCCATCCCCCGCGCCAGCGGCGCGTAACCGGGCGTGGCCTTCAGGGGGTTCACCCACACGATCCGGTGCGCCACGCGCCGCAGGCGCGCCATCTGCTCGGCCAGCACCTCGACGTCGCCACGGTCCCATCCGTCGGAGAGGATGACGACCACAGCCCCGCGCGCCGTCCCGCGGACGCCCCATTGGTCGTTGAAGGCGCGCAGGCCGTCGCCCAGCCGGGTGCCGCCCGACCAGTCGAGAACGGAGCCGGCGGCCGCGGCAAGGGCGGCGTCGGGATCGCGCGTCGCGAGCTGACGCGTGAGACGCGTGAGACGCGTGCCGAGCGCGAATGCCTCGACGCGCGTCCGACCGGCCACGGCGACGTGCAGGAACCGCAACAGCTCGCGCGCGTAGGCATCCATCGAGCCGCTGACGTCACAGAGGAGGACGATGCGGCGCGGTCGCGCCGAGGGTTCGAGGAAGACCCGCCGCACGGGCTCGCCCCCCGCTCGCAGCGCTCTGCGCACGGTCCGGCGCAGGTCCGGCCGTCCGGTCGTACGCCGCGACGGGCGGAGCCGGCGCGACCGGCGGAGCGCGCCCGACAGCCGGAGGTCGGCCATGAGACGATGGGCCTCGTCGAGCTCGGCGTGAGAGCACCGGGCGAAGTCCTTCTGGCGAAGAACTTCACGCGCGCTGTAGCGCACGGCGATGGTGCGGCCCGCGCGGCCGTCGCCGGCGTCGTCGACCGCCGTCCCGTCGTCGAGCGCGAGGGTCAGTGGCTCGTGCGGCAGGAGCGACGGCGCGGGCACGCCGTCACCGCGCCAGAACGCGGCGAAGGCCCGGTCGTACATCGCCACGTCCTCGGGCCGGCGCACCAGTGTCGCCCGCCCGGCCCAGTAGACGTCACGCTCCCGCTCGACGCCGAGCGCAGCCAGCGCGTCGACGAACGCCGTCACGCTTCCCAGCGGGACGTCGAGGCCGTTGCGACGCAGGGCGTCGGCAAAACGGGCCGCGACCTCAACGGCCATGTGCGGCCTCCACGAGCGGTGCGAGGCCGTGGAAGCGCACCCGGGCCTGATCCTCCCGGTACTTGAGGACGCTCCCGAGGGTGACGTCGGCCGTCTGCTCGTCGAGCCCGTCCCGACCCAGCGCGGCCAGGGCCTGGGCCCAGTCGATGGTCTCGGCCACGCCGGGAGGCTTGTAGAGCTCCATCTCCCGCATCGACTCGACCGCGGCGGCCACCTGCCGCGCCAGCGCCTCGACGACCTCTGGGGCGCGGAGCCGCACGATCGCCACCTCGCGTTCGAGATCGGGATGCTCGACCCAGTGGTAGAGGCAGCGGCGCTTGAGCGCGTCGTGCACATCGCGCGTGCGGTTCGACGTGATGACGACGACCGGCGGCACGTCGGCGTGGAACGTGCCGAGCTCGGGGACCGTCACCGAGTAGTCGGAGAGGATCTCGAGCAGGAAGGCCTCGAACTCGTCGTCGGCCCGGTCGACCTCGTCGACGAGCAGCACGGGCGCCACCGTCTGCCGATGGTCGATGGCGCGGAGCAGCGGGCGCCTCACGAGAAACCGCTCCGAGAACAGCTCGTCCTCGACGTGGTCGGCATCGGCGGGGCGCAGCTCTGCGGCGCGCAGGTGGAGCAGCTGGCGGGAGTAGTCCCACTCGTACACGGCCTGGGCCACGTCGATGCCCTCGTAGCACTGGACACGCAGGAGCTCGCCGCCCGTCCAGCGCGACAGGGTCTTGGCCACCTCCGTCTTGCCCACGCCCGCCTCGCCCTCGAGGAGGAGCGGGCGGTGGAGCGTGAGCGCGAGGAACACTGCGGTCGCGAGGCCGTCGTCGGCGAGGTAGCCGTGCTCGGCGAGCCCGAGCCGGACGTCGTCGACCGATGCAGCGATCACGACGTCCAGGGTAGGCGGATTACCCGCGTGCCCCCGCTTCCTCGAGCGCGCGTCGCACCAACACCTGCACGAGATGACGGCGGTAGTCGGCGCTGCCGTTCAGGTCGTCGGGCGGTTCGGTGCCTTCGGCCGCGTGCGCCGCCGCGTCGGCAGGAGACGCGCCCGACGCCAGCGCCTGTTCGACCGCGGTGGCCCGCAGCGGCGTCGACCCCATGTTGACGAGGGCCACGCCCGCGCCACCGTTGCGCACCGCGGCCACACCGACGATCGCCCAGTCCTGCGCCCGGCGGTTGAACTTCTGGTAGGACCATCCCGCGCCGGGCCGCTTCGGTAGGCGGATCTCGGTAAGCATCTCGTCGGGCGCCAGGGCAGTCTCGAGGAAACCGTGGAAGAACTCGCCGGCCGCGATCTCGCGCTCGCCGCCCGGGCCCCTGGCCACCAGCGTGCCGCCGAGCGCGAGCACGACCGCCGGCAGGTCGGAGGCCGGGTCGCCGTGAGCGACCGAGCCGCCGATCGTCCCGCGGTGGCGCACCTGCGGGTCGCCCACGAGGCCGGCGGTGTGAGCCAGCAGCGGTACCTCCGCCCGCAAGAGGTCGGAGACCTCGACGTCGCGGTGACGCGTGAGGGCACCGACGGCGACGTGGTTGCCGCCATCGCGCACGTAGGACAGGTCGCGCAGCCGGCCGATGTCGATCAGTACGGTGGGCGCGGCGAGCCGTAGCTTCATCAGCGGCAGCAGCGAGTGACCGCCGGCGAGGAGCTTCGCTTCGTCGCCGTGCTCCGCGAGTTGCGCGAGTGCCTCGTCGACCGACGCTGCTCGGACGTAGTCGAACGCAGACGGGATCACGCGCGCGGTGCCGCCGGCGTCTTGGCCGCAGCCATCACCGCCTTGACGATGTTGTGGTAGCCGGTGCAGCGGCAGAGGTTGCCCTCGAGACCGTGGCGCACTTCATCCTCGCTCGGGTCGGGATGCTCGGCGAGAAACGACACGGCCGCCATCACCATCCCGGGTGTGCAATAGCCGCACTGCAGGCCATGGTGCTCGCGGAACGCCTCCTGCACCGGGTGCATCGCATCGCCCGACGCGAGACCTTCGATCGTCGTGACCTCGCCGCCGTCGGCCTGCACCGCGAGCACCGTGCACGACTTCACCGACTCTCCGTCGAGCAGGACGGTGCACGCGCCGCACGACGTCGTGTCGCAACCCACGTTGGTGCCGGTGAGGCCGCGCGTCTCGCGCAGGTAGTGGACGAGCAGCAGGCGGGGCTCGACGTCGTCGTCGTGGCGCGTGCCGTTGACGGTGAGGGTGATTCGCACGGCGGTCATCATGCCCGGTCGCCACGAGCCGGGAGGATTCGACAACTCCCGGTACGCGCTCACTAGGGTCCGCCGCCATGCCCAGCGGCCGGTTCAACCGATTTGTGACGATTTGCGCGCTCTCAGTGGTGACCCTGTCGCCCGTCCTCTCGCCGCTGCTCTCGCCGGTCCGATCCGGTGCGACACCCGCCGTCCAACGGCTGGCGGGGGCCGACCAGTACGCCACCGCCCTCGCCGTCTCGCACGGCTGGACCTCGGCGAGCAGCGTCGTCGTCGCGTCCGGGGACGCATGGCCCGATGCCATCGCCGCCAGCTCGCTGGGCCGTCCGGTGATCCTCACCGGACGCGACGCGTTGCCGAGCGGCGCGCCGGACGAGCTGCGCCGGCTCGGGGCCCGCGAAGCAGTCGTCGTCGGTGGCACCGACGCCGTCGGGCCTGGTGTGCGCGACCAGCTGCGCTCGATGGGCCTGTCGCTCGTCGAGGTGGCGGGCGCCGACCGCTACGACACCGCGGCGCACGTCGCCACCCTCGTGCCGGCGACCGGTGATGCGATCGTCGCGTCGGGCGAGACCTGGCCCGACGCGGTGGCGATCGCGGCGTGGGCCGCGGCGCGCCACGTGCCCGTCTTCCTCACCACTCGCGACGCGCTGCCTGCCGCGTCGGCGCCCGCCCGGCGGGCGTCACGCGTCATCGTGATCGGTGGCCCGGGCGTGGTCTCCGACGCCGTGCTGCGCTCGCTGCCCAACCCCACCCGCCTCGCCGGGGCCGACCGTTACGACACGTCGGGGGTCGTGGCCGCATGGTCGAGCTGGCAGGGGCTCAACGCGTCGGCGCCGGTGGTGGTGCCGGGTGACTCACCGTCGGAGGCGCTGGTCGGCGGCGTCCTCGCGGGGCACCACGGGTCGCCGTCGCTGATGACAGCCCCCGACCGGCTCTCGCTCGGCGCGCAGGAGTACCTCGCCCGTCTCGCGTCGAGCGTCGGGGCCCTCGACGTCGTCGGTCGCACCGACGAGGTCGGCGACGCCGCTGTCGGTGACGCATCGGTCGCATTGCAGTCGAGCGACGTCGTGTCGTGGGTCGACGCGTATCGCCAGGCGCACGGCGCCGCGACCGTGACGCGCGACGGCGGGCAGGACGAGCGCGCGCTGGCACAGTCGATCGCCATGATGCGCGCCGGCGCGTTGTTCCACAGCCAGCCGACCTGCAACACGTGGGGCGAGGACGTCGGCACCACCGGGGCGGACGCGCGCGCGGCGTTCGACGCGTGGACACAGTCTCCCGAGCACGAGAGCGTGCTGCGCATGGGCGGGGTGCGCCTCGCCGGCACCGCCGCCCTCACCGGGCCCGACGGCCGCCGCTGGGTGGTACTCGACCTCTGCGGCTAGCGCGTCGCCGTCGCGTCCTGGATGGCGCGCCAGACGCGCTCCGGGCTGGCCGGCATGTCGACGTGGCGGATGCCGAGGTGGGAGAGCGCGTCGACCACCGCGTTCTGCACCGCCGGTGTCGACCCGATCGAGCCCGACTCGCCGATTCCCTTGGCCCCGAGCGGGTTGGCCGGCGTCGGCGTCTCCATGGGCACGAGCTCGAACGACGGCAGCTCGGCCGCGCTGATGAAGGCGTAGTCGGCCAGGTTGGACGTGACCGGGTTGCCGTCGGGGTCGTAGCGCACCTCCTCGAGCAACGCCTGGGCCACACCCTGGGCGATGCCGCCGTGCCGCTGCCCCTCCGCCAAGAGCGGGTTCAGGATGCGACCGGCGTCGTCGACGGCGACGAAGCGGGTCAGCTCGACGCGCCCCGTTTCGGTGTCGACGTCGACCACCGCCACATGCGCGCCGAACGGGAACGTCGGCATCGTCGACTCGAACAACACCTCCGCCGCGAGCCCGCCACCGTCGTTCGCCGCCGCCGCGCCCGCCAACTCGGCCCACGACTTGCTCACCGCCGGCGTGCCCGCGACGTGCAGCCGGCCGCCGACCTTGTCGACCACGATGTCGTCCGGGTTGGCCTCGAGCAGCTCGGCCGCCAGCTGCCGCGCCTGCTCGATCACGTCCTCGGCGGCACGGTGCACCGCCATGCCCCCGAGCTGGAGCGACCGTGAGCCGAACGTTCCGGTGCCCGTGGGAACGACGTCGGTGTCGCCGTGCACCACCTCGACGTCGTCGAGCGCGATGCCGAGCGCGTCGCTCACGATCATCGCCCACGCAGTGTGGTGGCCCTGGCCGTGCGGCGAGGTGCCGGTGCGCACCAGGGCGGTGCCGTCGGCTCGCACCTCCACCGCACCCCACTCCTTCTCGCCCGGGAACGGGCCGGCGGTGATCTCGACGTAGACCGACAGCCCGATCCCGAGCTGACGTACGTCGCCCGCCTGCCGCCGGCGCGCCTGTTCGGCGCGAAGGTCGCTGTAGCCGGCGGCGTCGAGGACGAGATCGAGGGCGCGCTCGTAGTCGCCGGTGTCGTAGACCGTGTCGACCGGCGTCGTGAACGGGAACTGGTCGGCACGGATGAGGTTGACACGCCGGACCTCGGCGGGGTCCATCCCGAGCTCGGCCGCGAAGAGGTCCATGGCCCGCTCGACGGCCGCCGCAGCCTCGGGACGCCCGGCGCCGCGGTACGCGACCGTCGGCGTGGTGTTGGTGAGCACGCTCTTCGAGTTGCATTCGGCCTTCGGGATCGCATACACGCCCGTCGTCATCAGGCGCGTCATGTACGGCAGCATGGCGCCGAACTGCGGGTAGGCGCCGGCGTCCTGGAGCACCGTGACCCGGTAGGCCTCGACTTTGCCGTCGCGCTTCCCGCCGATCTCCACGAGCTGGATCTGCGCCCGGCCGTGCCCGAGGCCCACCATGCTCTCGGAGCGGGTCTCCACCCAGCGCACCGGCCGCCCAAGGGCGCGCGCGAGCCACGGCACCAGCAGCTCCTCCGGGTAACCGCCGACCTTGGCCCCGAAGCCGCCGCCGACGTCGGGCGCGATCACGCGCACCTGATCGGGTTCGAGGCCGAGGCGCTGGCAGATCGCGTCCCTCGTGCCGTGCGCGGTCTGGCTGCTCGCCCAGTGGGTGAGACGGCCGTCGTCCCAGCGCGCTGCCGCCGCCCGCACCTCGAGCGGGCACGGCGCCACCCGCTGGTTCACGATGCGCTGGCGCACCACGACCTCGCAGCCGTCGAACAGGTCGTCGCTGCGGCCGAAGGCCAGCTCGACGACGACGTTGGTGCCCGCCTCGGGGAACAGCAGCACGTCGGAGCCCTCGGACTGCTCGGGGTCGACGACGGCAGGCAACGGCTCGTACTCGACGAACACGAGCTCGGCCGCGTCGGGCCCCTGATAGCGCTCCTCGGTGACGATGGCGACGACCGGGTCGCCCACGAAGCGCACGACCTCGGTGGCCAGCCACGGGCGCGTCATCGCCGCGTTGAACATGGGCATCGTCGGGGGGAACGGCTCGAGGTCGAGGTCGGCGCCCGTGTACACCGCCACCACGCCCGGCGCCTTCCGCGCTTCCTCGACGTCAATAGACGTGATCCGCGCGTGCGCCATCGTGGAGCGGACGTAGGTGACGTACGCCGCCCCCTCGAGCTCGATGTCGTCGACGTAGGTGCCGCCGACCGTGAGGAACTTGGGGTCTTCCTTCCGCACCACGCGGTTCCCGAGGATGGACATGAGGAGGGACTCTACGGGGACCCGCTGCGGCCCGTCAGAAGATGCCGGTGATGCGGGCCCAGGCGCGCGACAGCAGGCTCGGGTGATGCTTGGCCACGGGGTGCTGCGAGGCCTCGGGCTTGGATGGCGCGGGCGCGGGGAGGATGGCGTACGCCTCCTCGCCCGGCCGGACGAGGTCGTACTGCTGTCTCGCGAGCCGCTCGATCTCGGCGTCGTTGTGCAGCTCGCGCACCCGGGCCTCGAGCCGGCGGTTGGCGGCGTCGAGAACCTTCACGCGCTGGACGGCGACGGCGCGGTCGTGACGCTGCGCCAGCCACGTCGTCGTGGGGAAGACGAAGACGAGCAACACCGCGACGAGTCCGATTCCGGCGGCCAGCAGTCCGAGCCGGTGCAGCAAGCGTTTCACCGCGCCACTCCCCTCGCCAGCGCCTCTCCGCCGGGGAACGCCGCCGCCTCGCCGAGGTCCTCCTCGATCCTGAGGAGCTGGTTGTACTTGGCCACGCGGTCCGAGCGTGCCGGCGCGCCGGTCTTGATCTGGCCGCAGTTGGTCGCCACGGCGAGGTCGGCGACGGTCGTGTCCTCCGTCTCACCCGACCGGTGCGACATCACGCATGCGTATGCGGCATGGGCCGCCACCTCGACGGTCTCGAGCGTCTCGGTGAGCGAGCCGATCTGGTTGGGCTTGATCAGAATTGCGTTGGCGACGCCGGAGTCGATCCCGCGCCGCAGCCTGACCGGGTTGGTGACGAACACGTCGTCGCCGACGAGCTGGACCCGCTCGCCGAGGGCGTCGGTGAGCATCGACCAGCCCTCCCAGTCCTCCTCGGCCATCCCGTCCTCGATCGAGACGATCGGGTAACGCTCGCAGAGCTCGACCCAGTAGGAGACGAGCTCCTTGGCGCCGAGCGAGCGGCCCTCGCCCGCCAGCTCGTAGTGGCCGTCGCGCCACAGCTCGGTCGTGGCGGGGTCGAGGGCGATGGCGATCTGCTCGCCGGGCGCGTAGCCCGCACGCTCCATCGCCTCGATCAGCGCGCGGACGGCGTCCTCGTTCGACGCCAGGTCCGGCGCGAAGCCGCCCTCGTCGCCCACGGCGGTCGACAGGCCACGCTCGTGCAACAGGGCCTTCAGCGCGTGGTAGGTCTCGGCGCCCCAACGCAGAGCCTCCGAGAAGGACGCCGCGCCAACGGGCACCAGCATGAACTCCTGCAGGTCGACGTTGTTGTCGGCGTGGACACCACCGTTGAGCACGTTGAGCATCGGCACCGGCAGCACGTGGGCGTTGGCGCCGCCGACGTAGCGATAGAGGGGGAGCTCGAGCTCGTCGGCCGCCGCCTTGGCCACGGCCAGCGAGGCGCCGAGAACGGCGTTGGCTCCCAGCCGTGACTTGTCCTCGGTGCCGTCGAGGTCGATCAGCTCGAGGTCGATCCCGCGCTGATCGAGCGCCTCCATGCCGACGAGCGCGTCGCGTATCTCGCCGTTCACGCCGTCGACGGCGTCGAGCACGCCCTTGCCGCCGTAGTGGTCGCCCCGGTCCCGCCGCTCGACGGCCTCGAACCGTCCGGTGGACGCCCCTGACGGCACGATGGCGCGCCCCTGCGCGCCGGTCGCGAGGAATACCTCGACCTCGACCGTCGGGTTGCCGCGCGAGTCGAGGACCTGCCGGCCTACCACGTGCTCGATGGCACTCACGGCTGCCCGTCGCTGTCGCTGTTGCTGTTGTGGCTGATGTTGCTGAAGTTACCGGACCCGCCGTTCTGGGTCGATATCTGCACAGATAAGTGTGCGGATGTCGACCCAGAACGGGCCGGGGTGGGCGGTCAGCCGGTGAGGGCGGCCTGGATCTGG
>VAXF01000293.1 GCA_005888395.1 Actinomycetota bacterium
GTTCGCCGCCGGCTTGAACGGCGACAGCCGGGCCGCGTGCAGCGCCTCGTCGGAGTACGCGTTGCCGACGCCGGCGACGAGGCGCTGGTCGGTGAGCACGCGCTTGATCTGCCCGCGCTGGTCCGACAACAGGCGGCCCAGCGCGCCGGCGTCGAACGCGGCGTCGAGCGGGTCGATGCCGAGCGTGGCCAGGTCGGGCACGTCGTCGGGCGAGCGCACGACCCATGCCGCCAACCGCTTCTCGTGGCCCATTT
Source organism: Actinomycetota bacterium (assembly GCA_005888395.1). Classification (GTDB taxonomy): domain Bacteria; phylum Actinomycetota; class Acidimicrobiia; order Acidimicrobiales; family AC-25; genus AC-25. The sequence continues at coordinate 255 of VAXF01000293.1, forward strand.
CGGTCACCTCGAAGCCGCTACCGGGAGAGAGCCGCACGCGCAGCGCGATCGGGCTCTTGCCCGGCCGGCGCGCCCCAGCCGCAGGCTTCAGCGCGTCGTGCCAGCGCACCCAACCGGCTCGAGCCAGGTGGAGGACGAGGTGGAGCGGCCCGACGTCGAGCACGAGGAACTTTCCCCGGCGCCATGCGCCCGCCACCGTGTGGCCGGCGAGCGCGTCGGCCGGTGGATCGAAGGTCTTGAGCACGGCGATCGACAGGACCTCGACGGCCGCGACCTCGACGCCCTTCGTCTTCTCGTCGAGGAAGCGGGCGAGCGCCTCGACCTCGGGCAGCTCGGGCACGCGCGCTACCGGCCCGTGTGCCCGAACCCGCCGCCGCGCTGGGAATCGGGCAGTACGTCGACCGCGTCGAACGCCGCCCGCTCGACCCGCTGGATCACCAGCTGGGCGATGCGGTCGCCGCGGCGTACCTCGTAGACCTCGGCCGGGTCGGTGTTGACCAGCAGCACGCAGAGCTCGTCGCGGTAGCCGGCGTCGATGAGACCGGGAGTGTTGAGGCACGTCACGCCGTGGCGCAGGGCCAGGCCGCTGCGGGGCTGCACGAAGCCCGCGTAGCCGTCCGGAATGGCGAGGGCGATGCCGGTCGGGACGAGCGCCCGCCCGCCGCCGGCTGCGAGGGTGGCGTCCTCGCGCGCCACCAGGTCGGCGCCGGCGTCGTCGGCGTGCGCATACGACGGCAGCGCGAGGTCGGGGTCGAGCCGCACCACCGGGACGTCCAGCACGGCACGCGAGCCTACGATCCGGCCCCATGCTGGTGTGGATGGACCTCGAGATGACCGGGCTCGACCCGAGCCGCCACGTCATCGTCGAGATCGCCACCCTCGTCACCGACGACGACCTGGAGATCGTCGCCGAGGGGCCCGACATCGTCGTGCACCAGCCCACCGACGCCCTCGCCGCCATGGACGACGTCGTGCACGAGATGCACGAGCGCAGCGGCTTGCTGAAGGCGATCGAGGGCTCGACCGTCGGTCTCGACGAGGCCGGACGCGCCACGTTGACCTTCATCGAGGAGCACGTCCCGGAGCCCGGAACCGTCCCCCTGTGCGGGAACTCGATCGGTAGCGACCGCCGCTTTCTCGCCGCCCACCTGCCGGAGATCGAGCAGTACCTGCACTACCGCAGCATCGACGTCTCCACCGTCAAGGAGCTGTGCCGCCGCTGGTACCCCGAGCAGCTCGACGGCGCCCCCAAGAAGGTGGGAACCCACCGGGCCCTGGGCGACATCCGGGAGAGCGTCGCCGAGCTCCGCTACTACCGCTCCACCATCTTCCGCTCGCAGTAAGCGACCATGGCGAGATGAAGGCCGCACGCGTCCTCGCCGCCGTCGCGGTCGCTGCTGTCACCGCCGCCGTCGTCGTCCTCGCGGCCGGCGCGGCCACCGCCGCCACCACGCACCCGGTCGTCATCGAGAACTTCCAGTTCAGCAACGGCGCGACCTGCGGCGCCGGCACCGGCGGGTCGACGACCACGGTGACCGCCGGAGACACCGTCATGTGGCACAACTGCGAGGACGGGGTGAGCCACACCGTCACCTCCGACGACGGGCGCTTTCCCAGCAGCGGCCCGCTGGCGCCGGGCACCGGCTACTCGGTCACCTTCCCCGACCCGGGTCGCTACGGCTACCACTGCTCGATCCACCCGTCGATGACCGGGATCGTCGTGGTCGAGGACGCACGGCCTTCCACCACGACGTCGCTTCCCGTCGTCGTGCCCACCACGGCGAAGCCAAAGCCACCGAAGGCGACCACCACGACGCAGGCGCCGACGACCACCACGGTGGCCCCGAAGCCCACGACCACCACGGGCCCGAACACGACCACCACGTCGTCGACCACCAGCACCACCTCGACGACCGAGCCGCTCTCACCGACGGCGTCGTC
>VAXF01000070.1 GCA_005888395.1 Actinomycetota bacterium
TGCCGGTGCCCCGCTGTACCACCTGCTGGAGGACCGAGGTGGTCATGCGCGCGATCTGCGAGGGGATGACGCGGTCGCCCTCGGGCCGCGCCCGGACGATCGTCTTGTGGTCGGGCCCGACGACACTCTCGATGAAGTAGGGCTTGTGGTGGACGCCGTCGTCGGCAAGCGTCGCGTAGGCCGACGCCATCTGGAGCGGGCTCACCCCCGACTGCGATGCGCCGAGGGTCATGGCCGGCACGCGGTCGAGATGGGTTGTGATGCCCATCTGTTCGGCGATGTCGGCGATCTGGTTCACACCGATGATCACCGCGAGCCGCGCGTACGCGCAGTTCACCGACTTGACGGTGGCGTCGGTGAGCGAGATGACACCGGCCGCCTCGCCCTCGAAGTTCGTGGGCCGCCACGGGTTGGGCGTGCCACCGGGGTTCGGGATGCGACACGGCGACTGCCCGCTGATCGTGTCCTTCGGCGAGTGACCGTCGAGCAGGGCGGTGACGAGCGTGAACATCTTGAACGACGAGCCCGCCTGGCGGTGACCCTGCGTGGCCAGGTCGTACTTGGCCTGCTCGAAGCCGGGCCCTCCCACCAGCGCCCGCACCGCGCCCGTGTGGGCGTCCACCGACACCAGCGCGGCGGTGAACCTCCCGTGGGTGTCGGGCAGGAGCGTGCTGACCTTCTCCTCGGCGATGCGCTGGTACGTGGGATCGAGCGTGGTGTGGATACCCAGGCCGCCCTTGAACACGGCGTTGTAGCGGGCCGTCGGGGTATCGCCCAGCCGGCGGTCCTGCAACAGCTGTTGCTTCACCTCCTCGACGAAGTAGTTCTGCGGCGTCGGCAACAGGTGGAAGGGTTGCGACGGGAGTGCCTCGAGCGTGTAGCGCCGGGCGGCGTCGGAGGTGAGGTCGCCGAGCCTGACCATCCGCCGCAGGGCGAAGTCGCGGCGATCACGCGCCAGGTTCGCATGCACGAACGGGTCGTAACCGGCGGGGTTGCGGATCAGCCCCGCGAGCAGCGCGGCGTCACCGGGCGTGAGCGTGCCGACGTCCTTGCCGAAGTAGCGCTCGGCGGCCGCCTGGACGCCATACGCGCCGTTGCCGAAGTAGACGGTGTTCAGGTAGCGCTCGAGGATCGCCCGCTTCGACATGTGGTTGGCGAGGCGGATGGCGAGGATCGCCTCCTTCAGCTTGCGGCCGGCGTCGCGCTTCGAGGTGAGCAGGGTGTTCTTCACGAGCTGCTGCGTGATCGTCGAGCCGCCCTGCTCGATGCCGCCGGAATGCACGTTGGCGTAGAGAGCGCGCAAGGTCGACCGGACGTCGACCGCTCCGTGATGGAAGAAGCGGTAGTCCTCGACGTCGAGGATCGCCTGCACGACGTGCTTCGGGACCCGCGCCAGTCGCACCGGCTGCCGGTCCTGCTCGGCGTGGAGCGAGGCGAGGATGCTGCCGTCGCGGGCATAGACGATCGACCGTTGGGCCAGGGGCTCGAGCTCCGCGATCCGGTCGTGTGAGGTGTGGTTGGCAGACAGGAAGGCTCCGGCAGCCGGCGTCAGAAAGGCCACGCCCGCGGCGAGGCCGAGCCCGGCCAGCACGAGGACGACGACGAAACGCACCACGATGCGCATGGCGTGGCAAAGGTACCGGACACCCCTCTCCCCGCCGGCCCAGGTGCGGTCGCCCTTGAAGTGTGGCGCGGACCGGAGCCGCCCCTATCCTCCATCTCGTGACGTGTGGGGCGTGCGGCGAGGTCGTTCCCGAGGAGGCTCGGTTCTGCCCCGCCTGCGGCCACGCCCTCCAGGCGCGCGTCGACGAACGCCGCGTGGTCACCGTTCTCTTCGCCGATCTCGTGCGGTTCACGTCTCTGGGCGAGTCGATGGACCCCGAGCACCTCAAGAACCTCGTCGACCGGTGCTTCGAGGGACTGGTCGCCGACGTCGCCGCCTTCGGCGGCCAGGTCGACAAGATCCTCGGCGACGCGATCGTGGCCCTGTTCGGGGCGCCGGTCGCCCACGAGGACGACGCCGAGCGCGCCGTGCGCGCCGCCCTACAGATGCAGCAGACGCTGGCCGCTCATGCCTCGGAGATCGGGCTGTCGGTCGAGATGCGGGTCGGCGTCAACACCGGTGAGGTGCTCGTGGGCGCCCTGCGCTCCGGTGGCGACTACACGGCCATGGGCGACGTCGTGAACACCGCCAGCCGCCTCCAGACGATGGCTGCTCCCGGGCAGGTCGTGGTGGGCCCGTTCACCCACGCGGCGACGCGCGACGTGGTGCGCTACGTGCCCCTTGGAGAGGTCGCCGTGCGCGGTCGCGAGGAGCCGGTCGAAGCGTGGGTCGCGCACGAGGCCGTCGCGCTGCCGGGGCATCGGCCTCGCCGCACCCGCACGCCGCTCGTCGGCCGCGACGCGGAGATGGGACTGCTGAGCCACGCGCTCGCCGCCGCCGTCACCCACAGCCGCGCCCACCTCGTGCTTCTGGTCGGCGAGGCCGGCATGGGCAAGTCGCGGCTCGCCGACGAGGTCGTCTGCACCGCCCACGACGAGCACGCCGCGCTCGTGCTCGAGGGCCGGTGCGTCCCCTATGGCGAGGCCAACGTGTGGTGGCCGATCGCGGAGGCGCTGGCGCAGGTGTGCGGCGTCGAGCCGGCCGACGCGCTCGACGTCGCTGCCGAGCGCTGCCGCTCGGCTGTCGTCGAAGCCACCGGCCTGGCGGGCGACTCGCCCGACGTCGGGCGCGTCGCCGAAGGCCTGCTCTTCCTCTTCGGTTACCACGGCGCGCTGCGCGATCTCGAGCCGAGCCGGGCGCGCGACGAAGCCGGACGCGCCGTCCGCGTGCTGCTCGAGGCGCTCGCTCGACGGGGGCCGCTGGTACTCGTGCTGGCCGAGTTGCACTGGGCCGACCAGCTCGTGCTCGACCTCGTCGACAAGCTGCTCGACGGCCTGCGGTCGCTGCCCCTCCTGATCGTCGCCACCGCCCGCCCCGAGCTGGAGTCGCGCTGGACGCCGCGGCCGGGGCGCCACAACCTCGTCGTGGTCAACCTCGACCCGCTCGCGCGCGCGGCCGCAAGCCGCCTGCTCGAGCTCCTGCTCGGGGGCGAGACGCCGTCGGAGGTGCGTGAGCTGCTGCTCGACCGGGGAGGCGGCAACCCGTTCTTCCTCGAGGAGCTGGTCGCCCTGCTCGACGAAGCGGGCGTGCTGCAGCGCGACGGCGGTGGCTTCCGCGTGCCCGCCGGCCGCCAGGTGCGCGAGCTGCCCGCCACCCTCCACGGCCTGGTCGCCGCCCGCATCGACGGGCTGGCGCCGCCCCTGCGGTCGATGCTCGAGGACGCGGCCGTCATCGGCCGCACCGGCCGCACCGATGCTCTCGCCGCCCTGACGGCGTCCCACGACGGCGCCGCGTCGGCCGCGCTCGACGACCTCGTCGCCGACGAGCTGCTCGTCGTCGACGGCGACACGTGGGCGTTCCGGTCGGAGGTGGTGCGCGAAGTGGCCTACGGCACGTTGACGATGGCCGAGCGGGCGCGCCGGCACGCGACCTTGGCGCTGTGGCTCGACTCGACCGGCGGCCGCAAGACCGAGGACCTCGAGCTGCTCGCTCACCACTGGTCCCACGCTGCCGAGCTGGCGGGCGAGCTCGGCGCGGTCGCGGGCGTTCCCGCCGACGTGCGCGAGCGGGCCCTGGCCGCGATCGAGCGAGCGGCGGCTTACGCCGAGGAGCGCGACAACGCGCCCCGGAGCGCGCGCCTCGCCGACCACGGCCTGCGTCTCGTCGGCGAGGAGAACTCGCCGCTGCGCAGACGCCTTCTGATCGTGCGCGCGTCGGCGCGGGGTGAGCTGCGCGAGCTCGACGCGGCCCGCGACGACATCGCCGCCGTGCTGAAGGGCGCAGAGGAGGCCGGTGACCGCGCGTCGCAGGCCCACGCGCTCACGGTCCTCGGCCAGATCGAGCAGCACGAGAGCCACCTGGCCACCTCGACGGCCACGCTCGACCGGGCGGTGCACCTGTGGCGGGAGATCGGCGACCGCCGGGGCGAGGCGGGCGCGCTCCGCGTGCTCGGCATGACCGCGCTCCTCCAGGGCGAGAACGAGACGGCCGAGCGAGCCATCTCAGAAGCGCTCGAGGCGTTCCGCGTGGTGGGCGATCGCCGGCTCGAGGCCTGGGCGCTCCAGAACCTGGCCTGGGTGGCCATGATGCGCGGCGACAACGACACTGCTGACACCCGCCTTCACGAATCGATCACCGCCTTCTCCGAGAACGGCGACTGGGGCGGGCTCGGGTGGGCCCTCGGCTTGCTGGCGTGGGTGCGCTTCAACCAAGGCGACCTCGTCGAGGCCGAGCGCCTCGGATCGCAGATCGTCGAGGAGCTGCGCCAGGCGAGCGACCCCTGGCCTCTCGGGATGATGACGGTGCTGCTCAGCAACGTGCTCCTGTGGACGGGGCGCACGGCCGAGGCGATCGAACGGGCCCAGGAGGCGCGTCGCGTCTTCGCCTCGATCGGCGACCGGTGGGGCGAGCTCCAGGCCGCCGGGACACTGGTGCGCGGGCTGGTGGCGGCCGGCCGGCTCGACGAGGCGTTCGCGGCGGTGGAGACGGCCCACGAACTGCTGTGCTCAGGCACAGACGATCGCAACCTCCGCGATATCGGCCGGTTCGTCGCCGTGGCCAGCGCCGCCCAGGCCGGCGAGCCGGCGCGTTGGCTCGAATGGGCATCGGCCGACGAGCAGTTCGATTCGGCGCCCTTCGTGGGCCAGCAACAGGCGACGCTCGCGCTGGTACATCTGCAGCTCGGCGACGTCGGCGCCGCGCTCCAGCTGGCCGAACCCGCACTCACCGTCTCCGGCGTGAAGGACACCAAGGGCGCCTACGCTGACGCCGCCAGTGTCGCCGCCCTCGTCTACGCCGCCGCCGGCCGGCCCGACGACGCCCTCGCGTTCGCACAGAAGGTCGAGGAGCTCGACGGCGGCACCTATGCCGACCGGGTGACGGCGCTCACCGCTGCGGGTCTGGCCCACGCGCAGCACGGCCGGCTCGAGGACGCCGCCACCGCGTTCGAGCGGGCCGAGACGATTCTCGCGGGCACCGGCGACCGCTTGCGGCAGGCGCTGCTGCCACTGGCTCGCGCCCACGCGCTCGAAGCGGTCGACGCCGCGGTCGCCGACCGCGCACTCACCGCGGCGCGTGCCCAGCTCGACGCGCTCGGCGCCAAGGCCCCCGGCTGGGACACCGCCTTCCGCCTCGCGGCCAAGCCGACCTACACGGCCGAGCCCGTCGGCGGCGCCGAGCCGGGCTGACTCGCCGGCGAGACCAGGAGGCTCGCATCCGCCGGCGGCGTCAGGCCCGGCTGGTCTCCTCGAGGTTGAGCACGCGCGTGGCGTGTCGCGCCGCCGCTGCCGGCGGGTGGGCGACGCGGAGACTGGTGTTGGGCGATCCGTGGCCGGCCACGACCACGCCCGGGAGGGCGAAGGCGAACGTGCAGCCCTCCCCGATCTCGCTCTCGAGCCAGATCCGCCCGCCCATCGCCTCGACGAGGCGGCGCGACACGTAGAGGCCGAGGCCGGTGCCACCGGGCTGGCGGGTGAGGTGATTGCCGAGCCGGCGGAAGCGCTCGAACACGAGCGGCTGATCTTCCTCCTCGATACCCGGGCCCTGGTCGACGACCTTCACGACGACCTCGGCTCCCGCGTGCTCGACGACGAGCGTGACCAGGCTCTCCGGCGGCGTGTACTTCTCGGCGTTCGACAACAGGTTGGCGAGCACCTGCTCGACACGACCGGGGTCGGCGAGGGCCACGGCGGGCCACGTCGGCGGGTCGTACTCGACGGGCCGGTTGCACTCCTGCGCCAGCCGGTCGACGACCTCGCCGAGGTCGACGGGGACTGCGTCGATTCGGAACTCGCCCCGCTCGACCTGCGCGGTGTTGAGCACGTCCTCGATGATGCGTTCGAGCCGCTTGACCTGCCGGAGCATGGCCGCGTGCATGTCGGCCAGGTCGGTGGGACTCGGGTTGAAGTCGGGCCGCATGAGGGTGCCGAGGAAGCCCTTCAACGGTGTGAGCGGTGTCCGCAGCTCGTGCGACACCGTGGCCACGAAGTCCTGCTTGGTCTCCTCGAGCTCGCGGATGGCGGTGACGTCACGGGCGACGATGACGACCGAGTCGTAGACGTCGTCGCGTCCGGGCTGGCGAACGCCCGAGGCCGAGAGCTGCAACCAGCGCCGCCCGGCGCGAGCCGTCTGGATGGCGACGGCCGCCTCGATCTGGCTGCTGGTACGCAGCTCGCGACGCAGCCATTCCGGCGTCACGGGCTCGCCCTTCTCAGTGGTTGCGGACAATCCCGAGAACAGCGGCGCGCCGAGCGCGTCGGCGGCCGAGGTGCCCGTGATGCGGCTCATGGCCGGGTTCCACGACGTGACCTCGCCCGCGGCATCGACCGAGAGGATCCCGTCGGACGAATGGTTGAAGACGCCGCTCAGCTTGGCGCGCTCCTCGTTCGTCTCCTCGAACAGCCGCGCGTTGTGCAATGAGGTGCTCACCTGGTTGGCGAACGTGCTGAGCACCTGCAGCTCGCGGTCGGCAAGCCTGACGTGGCCACGGAAGCCGACGCGCAGCACGCCGAGGCATGTCTCCTGCGCGATCAGCGGCGCCACGATGCACATGGCGAGCCCGAGCGACTCGAGCTCCTCGCGCTGGGCGGCGGGAGCCCGGGGGGCGACGATCTGGAAGGGCTCCCGCTCGCACAGCACCCGGGGCCAGAAGGTCCCGGCATCCCGCTCCGGCTCGCCTTCGAGCCGCTCGACCGCCTGGCCCGGTGCGTGTCGGAAAATGGTCGCCGCCGTCCCTGGCTCGCCGTCCACCAGCATCAACTCGACGAACTCGGCCTTGAACAGTGTCTCCGCCCGCTCCATCACGACGGCGGCAATCCCGCTCTGGTCCACCCGCGCCAACTCCCGCGACGTGGCCTGCAGCACCTGCCACAGGTCGCGCTCTTCCATGGCACGGAGATAGCCGCGGTAGGTGAGGTACAGGAAGGCGATGAAGATCGGCACAACGAGCAGGACCGCGTTGTTCGTGCTCGTGCCGGCGATGGCCACGAGGGCGACGCCCATCGTCGTGTTGCCCACCCACACCAGGCTGTTGAGTGGAAGGCCCTTGCGCAGCATTGGCACGAACCGCCGGCCCTGCGAGAACGCGACCGCCATCCACACGGTCACGCTGTTCCAGACGAAGAATGCGAAGGCCGCCACGGCCAGCGCGATCCACGTGTGCGGCGACCCGAGAGCAACGTGGTCCCGGCCCGTGTCCCTGGTGATCACACCGAACACCACACCGGCGAGCAGGCATCCGGTTGCGGCCGACGTAGCGTTGAAGACCACCTTCACCCGAGGCCGCCGGGCGAGTAGGTGGGCCGTGCCGATCGCGAGGGGCGCCACGATCCGCAGCCACGGCGACGGCAGCACCACCAGCCCGACGATGACCGCCGACTCCGACCAGGTGAACGAGTACTTGTCGTGACCGAAGCGGATGTGCAGGACGGCGATGTCGCCGAAGGCGAAGCCGGTCGCGGCGAGCGCGAGCTTCCACGTGGCCGGCACGTGCGAGAACAAGTCCGGGTGCTGGACGAACGCGCTGAGGAACGTGAGACATCCGGCGCCGACGACGAACCACAGGAGGAACTTCAGCCGCTGGTCGGGGCCCGCCCCGGCCTCGGTGGCGGGGCGAGCCTCGGCCTTCCCCTCCTCCTCGAGGGGATCACGCAGTACTGCCCAGCGACGGGAGCCCATGCGGCTAGCGCACCTGTCTAGATGTTGTTGGGCCTGCGTAAGGCGATCTCACCCGGCAGGTGCTGCCAGTATGACGGACGCATGCCCCAGAAGGCAGTCTGGAAGAGTAATAACTCGTAGACCGCCGACGTGAAGTTGGAGCCGGTCCACGCACCGCCGGTCCACGCCGCACCGGTCCACGCCGCACCGGTCCATGCTGCGCCGGTCCACGCGCCACCGGTCCAGGCCGCACCGGTCCAGGCACCACCGGTCCAGGCGCCACCGGTCCAGGCGCCACCGGTCCACGCGCCACCCGTCCAGGCCGCACCGGTCCATGCGCCGCCGGTCCATGCGCCGCCGTCCCACGGCTGGCAACGGATGTCGATCTCACCCTGGATAGTCGTCGTGGTCCCACCGGGGCACACGGTCTGCACGTAGATGCCGCCCCGGCTGGCGTCGATCGAGCCCAGGCCGCTGCTCTGGAACGTCTGCGTCGTCGACGGCGGGGTGGCGGCGAGCGCGGCGGCGAGCTGCACGCGGCCGGCACCCTGCCGGTTGACCGACTGAGTCGCCATCGGCGAGGCGGTCGCCTTGAGGACCGCCTTCACCTGGTCGGGCGTCCAGTCGGGGTGGGCCTTCAACAGGAGGGCGACGAGCCCCGAGGTGACCGCGGCCGCCTCCGACGTGCCGCTGCCCCGGATGTAGCTCGGCGCGTACAGCGCCTTCGGGTACGTCTGCTCGACGTAGGAGCCGAACGAACGCGTGGCGATCAGCAGGCGGCCCGGCGAGACGATGTCGGGCTTGGCGACGCCCTGGGCCGTCGGGCCGTTCGACGACCACGACGGCACCGAGTCGTCGCTCGGGTCGGTGTTCTGCTTGTCGTCGTACGCGCCGACCGTCAGGATCACCGGGTCGTCACCGGGCTTGGTGATCGTGCCCGTGTTCGGCCCGTCGTTGCCCGCCGCGACCACGACCACGATGCCGAGGCGCCACAGGCGCTCGACCGCGTAGTCGATCGGGTCGACGGCCGGGTCCTGGGTCGAGGGCACGCCCCACGAGAGGTTCATCACGCGGATGTTGAACTGGTCCTTGTAGGAGGCCACCCAGTGCATCGCCCAGAGCATCGTCGACACGTCGACCGCGCCGTTGCGGCCGGCGACCTTGACGCCCACGACCCACGACTTGGGCGCGATTCCGGTGTGGCCGCCGTTCGAGTCGGCGCCGCTGCCGCCCACGAGGCCCGCCATCACCGTTCCGTGACCGAAGGTGTCGATCGTGGTGCCCTCACCCGACAGGTCGGGGCCGTTCACGATGCGGCCCGACAGGTCGTTCATGTTGGAGATGCCGGTGTCGACGACCGCGACGCCGACGCCGTCACCGAGGTTGCCCGCGCTCCACGCGGCAGAGGCGCCGGAAGACTTGACGAAGTTCGACTGCGTCGTTAACGCGTCGAAGCTGTACGAGTTGAACACCGCGCTGCGGTCGAGGGTCACGGCCTTGATCGAGGTCGAACGGCCGAGGCGGTCGAGGGTGCTCGTGTTGACCGTGGCCGCGAAGCCTTCGACGATCGGCAGCTGCGCGCCGACCGTGCCGCCCGCGGCGCGCACGTCGGCTGCGGCGGCGGCCGCGTCGCCGGTCGACTGCACGACCACGCGGACCTGACGGCCGGGCGTGCGGTCGATCCCGGGGTCGATGACCGCGCGGTCGGGCGCGTGGTTCATCGTCCAGATCACACCGCGCAGGTGCAGAGCCGAAGTACCGGGCTGCAGCACCGCGATCGTCATCGTCGCGAGCAGCGCTGCCATGGCGATCCGCCAGCGCCGGATCCCGAACACCGGAAGAGCGACGGTCATGTGTTGAACCCCCGACGAGTCGTGTTGCCCCTACCACGCAGCGTGAGGGAAGCCGGGCCATCCCGCAATGGCCCGTCCATGACACGTCGGGATGGTTTTTGTCGTGCTCCCTGTGGGCTAGTAACCGCCGTCGCCGGGGAGCAAATCGCTCAAACCCGTGACATCCAGCACCCTTCGTATCTGTGGGCTGACCTCGCGGAGCACCAGCTCGCCCCCCTGGTCCCGGGCCCGTCGCCCCGCGCCCATCAGCACACCCAGCCCGGAGGAGTCGA
>VAXF01000287.1:0-321 GCA_005888395.1 Actinomycetota bacterium
CGGATCTGCGTCGGCCGCAGACCAGGCGCCGTTCGCGACCAACGACACGCCGGCGACGACGATGGCAGCAGCACTGCGAAACCTCATCTTCACGTGCTCCTCCCAGCTCGGGCCGTATGGAGCACACCATAAGTGATACCTTAATTAAGGTCAAGTCTCAGAAGTTCGACGCCTCACGAGTTCGAGCGCCGTGGCGCACTCGCCCAGAGCGCGCAGGTGGTCGTCGACCGAGCGCAGGCCGGCGCCCATGGTGTTGATCGCTACGTGAGTTGCGCCGGCGTCACGCCAGCGCCCGAGTTGGCGCAGGAGCTTCTCGACTCC
>VAXF01000287.1:417-3948 GCA_005888395.1 Actinomycetota bacterium
CCGTCCCGCCCGCCGGTAGGCGGGTGGTGACGCGGCGCCGAACCAAATGGGGATGGGGCGTTGGATCGGGAGCGGCGTGAGACCTGCGCCGGTGATCCGTTCGTAGGTGCCTTCGAAGGTGACGGTTTGCTCCGTCCAGAGACGACGGAGCAGGACGACTTGTTCGTCGAGGCGCCGTCCCCGATTCGAGAAATTCGTGCCGAGCGCCTCGTACTCGACCGCGTTCCAGCCGAGACCGACGCCGAACCGGAAGCGACCGCGGGTCAGCAGGTCGACCTCGGCAGCCTGTTTGGCGGCCAGCACGGTTTGGCGTTGCGGGAGGATGATGATGCCGGTCACGAGCTCGAGTGAGGTGAGGGCGGCGAGGTAGCCGAAGAGCACCATCGGCTCGTGGAACGTGGTGTGCACGTTGTAGGGGCCCTGCCAACCGTCGTGGACCGCAGGGTCGGCACCAACGACGTGGTCGTACACCAGGATGTGCGCATAGCCGAGTTGCCCGACTCGCTCGGCATAGGCACGGACGGCGCCGGCGTCGGCGCCGAGCTCGGTTTGCGGAAAGACGACCCCGATCTGCACAGCCGTTCAGGCTCTCAGTCGCCGTCGTGCGAGCGGCCGAGCACTGCGCCGTCGCGGAGCACGGAGACGGGCCCGTCCTCGCTCACGGCGATGACGGTGGCGAGCGGGTCGTCGCGGCTGTAGCGGCGGCCGGACGTGTGGCGAGTCCCTCCAAGTGCCTCGACACTCTCTTCGGCAGCCAAGCTCGGCACCAGCCGCACGCCGAGCCGCCGCAGCACCCCTTCGGCGTCGAAGATGGCGGCGCCGTCGACCTGGGCAAGCGCGTGGCGGAGCGGGGCGAGATGGGAGGGGCGGCGTACTCGGAGAGGCGGCGGTGTCGGAAGCAGCTCTTCGACCGGGGGGCCCGGGTCGGCATCGGGCCGGTAGATCAGCAGTGACCCGATGCCCATCGATCCGAGGTCGTGGACCGCGAACTCGAGCATCGCCTCGAGCACCTCTGCATCGCCGTACGCCGAACATGCCGTGACGGCGTCGAGCCAGCTGCTGACCGGGGGCTCGTGATGCCAGCGGTAGCCGTCCCAGCGGACTACGCCGAAGCTTCCGACGATCCGGACCCATCCGGCAGGATGCCGCTGCACGATCGTGGCCTCCAGCACGCCGGTCAGCACCACGAGATCTCGCTCCGAGCCTGCGGGTCGGTCGAGCACCAACCACTCGTTGCGGTCGTCCGTGCGTCGCAGGAGCCAGCTCGACAGCCCGTCGGCGAAGCGACGCGCAGCCGGAAGAGGCTGCTGCTCGAGCGGCGCGCCCGTGATGTCGAGCTGTGTGCCGGCCGCCCATGTGGCTGGATCCGAGGCGGGCTCGAGGATCGTTCCACTGCTCGCGGCCCGCCGTTCGTGGACAGCCGGGCGGAGAGCGTGATCGACCTCTTCGAGCAGCATGGCGCGGAAGGCCTCGGTTCCTTCGAGGCGCAGCCCGCTCTCCTCGAGGTCTTCGGCAAGTCGTCGCAGTCGGCCGGACGCCGGGTCAGGCATGGGGCCGGACGCTATCGCCGGTCGAGACGGCATCGCGCCCACTCGAAGCACGAGGCGGTAGGGAATAGTTCGACGTTCGTCGAACGTTGCCACCTCCGATGATTGCCGAACCCCCGCAGACGCGGGACTACGACCGACGCTGGTGGACGCTGGGCGTGCTGTGCCTCAGTTTGGTGATGGTCGTTGTTGCGAACGCGTCACTCAACGTCGCCCTTCCCACCTTGGTCAAAGACCTGCACGCGAGCTCGAGCGCGCTCCAGTGGATCGTCGATGCCTACAGCCTGGTCTTCGCCGGGTTGCTGCTCACCGCCGGCGCGCTCGGTGATAGGTACGGCCGGCGGCTCGCGCTCAACGGTGGCCTGGTCGTCTTCGGCGGATCGTCAGCGCTGGCGGCATTTGCCGGCTCGACCGGCCAGCTGATCGCAGCCCGGGCGGTGATGGGCGTGGGCGCGGCGTTCGTCATGCCGGCGACGCTGTCGGTGCTCGCGCACGTCTTCCCACCGCAGGAACGCAAGCGGGCCGTGGCCATCTGGGCCGGCTTCGCCGGCATCGGTGTCGCGCTCGGCGGCGTGATCAGTGGGTGGCTGCTGCAGCGCTTCTGGTGGGGCTCGATCTTCCTCACGAACGTCTTCGTCGTCGTGGTCGCGTTGGTGGCCGGCGCGATCCTCATCCCCTCGGCGCGCGACGATCACGAGCCGGCTCTCGACCCGCTCGGCGCCCTGCTGTCGATCGCAGGTCTCGGCGCGCTCATCTACGCCATCATCGAGGCACCGACGCACGGCTGGCTCTCGATGGAGACGCTGGGCGCGTTCTGGATCGCCGTGGTCATCCTCAGCGCGTTCGCCCGGTGGGAGCTCCGCACGTCCGAGCCGATGCTCGACCTGCGGTTCTTCCGCAACCCGCAGTTCGCCGCGGCCACGGCCACGATCACGCTGATCTTCTTCGTGATGTTCGGGATGATCTTCATCCTCACGCAATACCTGCAGTTGGTGCTCGGCTATGAACCACTCGAGGCCGGCGTTCGGATGCTCCCCTGGGCCGTCGTCTACATGCTCTCGGCGCCGCGCTCGGCCCGCCTCGTCGAGCGGTTCGGCCAGCGCGTGGTGGTCTCGTCGGGGTTGGCCGTGGTCGCCGGTGGCATCGGGCTACTGGCTCATCGTCGGCGAGCCAATCGCGCTGTCGCTGGTCGTCACCGCCGCCGGCATGGGCATGGTGACCGCACCATCGACGGGCGCGATCATCGCCTCGTTGCCGTTGAACAAGGCGGGCGTCGGCTCGGCGGTCAACGACACCACCCGCGAGCTGGGCGGAGCGTTGGGCGTGGCGGTGATCGGCAGCGTGCTCGCGTCGATCTACCGCAGCGACGTAGCCCGACACATCACCTCGCTGCCGGCGTCGGCCCGCACGGCAACATCGTCGCTGGGTGCCGCGCTGCAGACGGCGCCGACGCTTGCCGCCGGCGACGGCCAGCTGCTGGCGCACGCCGCCCGACAGGCCTACGCGCACGCGTTCGACATCACGTTGCTGGTTACCGTGGGTGTCGCCCTGCTGGCGTCGGCCCTGGTGTCGTGGGTGCTGCGCCCACCGACCGCCGCGGTCGAGGAACCGGTCGCTCTCGAGGCGGCATAGTGGAGCCCGCGAGCGCCACGGAGCCCCGCCTTCCGGCCAGTGAGGAGCTGCGGCTGGCCGACGTCCTGCACGCGCTGTCCGATCCGGTCCGCCTGCAGATCGTGGAGGCGCTCGAGCGAGCGGAGGCACCGCTGTGGTGCGGCAGCTTCCCGTTGCCGGTGAGCAAGTCGACAGCCAGCCACCACTTCAAGGTGTTGCGCGAGGCCGGAGTGCTGCAGTGCCGCGACGAGGGCACTCGCAGGTACCACAGCGTGCGGCGCGAGGACCTCGACGCTCGCTTCCCCGGCCTGCTCGACGCCGTGCTGCGAGTTGCGGACGAGTCACGGCCCCCGCGCTGACGCCGCGTACGGTC
>VAXF01000071.1 GCA_005888395.1 Actinomycetota bacterium
AAGAACCCCGAGATGAGGTCGAAAAGCGTCGTCTTGCCGGCGCCGTTGGGGCCCATCAACCCCAGGATCTCGCCCTCGTGGAGGGTGAGCGAGACCGCGTCGTTGGCGGTGACACCGCCGAAGCGCTTGCTCAACTCGCGCACCTCGAGCACGACAGGCCGCGCCGACGAGCCGTTGCCGCGGGCGGCGCTCGACGCTCGCCGGCCGGCGTCCACCGCCACCTCGTCGCCGTCCCCGGTCGAGACGCCCATCGCCTGCTGCGCACCCTCGAGGAACACCGCCCGCAGCACGTCCGGGCGCTCGAGCAGCTCGGCCGTCTTGCCGGCGAAGCGGATCTCGCCCTTCTCCATGAAAACCGCTCGCTCAGCGAGCATCAGCGCCATGTTCACCGACTGCTCGACGAGCACGACGGTGGTTCCCGCCTCCGCCAGCCGGCGGACGGTCTCAAGCAACTGCTCGACGACGACGGGTGCGAGGCCGAGCGTGAGCTCGTCGATCAGCAGCAGCCGCGGCTTGCCCATCAGGGCCTGCGCCAGCACGACCATCTGCTGCTCGCCGCCCGAAAGGTTGCCTGCGGGTGTGTCGCGCCGGGCGCGCAGCACCGGAAAGAAGTCGAGGACGCGTTCGGTCGCGGCGTGCATCTCGGCGGAGTCCTTGCGGAACATCCACGCCGCGACGCGCAGGTTGTCGGCGACGGTCAGGCCGGGGAACACGCCTCGGTCGCCCGGCACCAGCGCGATCCCGAGCTGGGCCTTCGTAACGGAGTCGGCGTGGGTGACGTCGCGGCCGTTGTAGAAGACAGCGCCGCCGATCGGGTCGATCAACCCACTGACGGCACGGAGAAACGTCGACTTGCCGGCGCCGTTGGTCCCGAGGAGGGCCACGATCTCGCCTTCGCGCACGTCGAGGTCGACGCCGAAGAGCACCTGCACATTGCCGGCGTATGCCGCTTCGAGCCCGCGCACGGCGAGCAGCCCCTCGACGTCGGCCGCCGTCTGCACCTTGCGCGCCTCGTCGATGTCGCGCCCGACGAACTGGCGCGCCGTCAGCTCGACGACGCCCGCGAGCATGATCAACACGCCGAGCACGTAGGCCGCCGCCCGCTGGTGGTGATTGGAGATCCCGCCGATCGTCCCGCCGACGACGACGGCGCCGAGCGCCACCCAGAGCAACGAGTACGAGAACGCCTGGCCGCGCAGCCGGGGCGCGGTGACGAGCCCGATCATCGTGTTGTAGGCGGGCAGGAACGCCGACGCGCCGACACCGACGAAGAACAGCATCGCCGCTGACGCGAGCGAGAACGGCATCAGGCCCATGAGCAGCACGCCGGCGCCGAAGACGACCACGGCGAGGCCGTTGATCACAGGGAGCAGGTCCGGCTGCCCGCGCCGCAGGCGGTCGTGGACGACGCGACCGCCGCCGACGATGCCGACCAGGCCGCCGATGCCGAAGATGGCGGCGACGCCACCTCGGGCGGCAGCGCCGTAGTGGTAGACGTCCTTGAAGAAGATGTTGGAGAGCGGGCGGAAGGCGACCGCCCCGCCGCCGAAGAACGCCGCCGCCCACCAGGTGCGCCGCAGCGACCGCACCGCCTTGACCCGGCGGAAGCCCTCCGCGAACGAGGCGCGTTCCACGTGCCCGACGTTGAGGCCGAGCGACGCGCCGCGCGCTGGCTCACGCAGCCGGCCGATCAGGACCGCGCCGAGGCCCGCCGGGATCGCCAGGAGCAGGAAGGTCGCCCGCCAGCCGACGACCTGCGCTAGTCCGCCGGAGATCGGGGAGGCGAGCAGCGTTGCGGCGGCGCCGGCGAACAGATAGGCGGTGAACGTCGTACCGAGCGCTGCGGGCGGGTAGTAGTCGGTGATCAGGCTGGCGTGCGTCGGGGTGTTGATCAGCAGGCCGAGACCCTGCCCAACAGCAAGGACGGCGAACGCCCAGTACCAGGGCACGAGGCCGAGGCCCACCGAGACGATCGCCACGCACGCCGCGCCGAACTGCGCGAAGCGCACGCGGTTGAGCCGGTCCGAGAGGTAGCCGGCCAACGGCGACAGCAGCGCCGGCAGGATGGCGGCGAGGCTGACCGTGGCAACCGCCGTGGCGTTGCTGATGTGGAAGCTGTCGCGGATGTTCGGGGTGAGCAGCCCGATCGCCTCGAACCCGAACCGCTCCAGCCCGGAGACGGCGAGCAGGATCATCAGCGGCGACACGCCGGCGTCGCCGACCTGGCCCGAGAGCCACTGCAGATACGCGCCCGGCGTCCGCGGGGCGCGCGGCGGGAGCGGGGTCGTCAGCACGGGGTCGGCGACGGGCTCGCTCATCGGCTGGCTCCCGTGGCCGCCGCCCCGACCTGAGTCGTTGCTTTGGCTGGCCCGGGTGGCGCTTCCGCCAGCGGCATCGTCGGCGTGGCGTCGCGCACGCCGGAGTCGGCGATCAGGCTCGGCACGGTGATCCGCTTGCGATCGGCGAACTCGCGCAGCAGCCGGTCGCGACCCTTGAAGATCAGCGACCCGACGCCGCCCGGGAGGAACATCAGGATCACGACGAGGCCGATCCCACTGCCCATGATCGTGAAGAGGCTCCGCAGCGAGCTGGGCAGGGCCCCCTGGAACCAAGTCAGGCCTTCGAGGTAGACCGCGCCGGCGAAGACACCGGTCATCGAGCCGAGCCCGCCGATGATCACCATGATGAAGACGTTGATGCTCGACTGGGGGTCGGCCAGCCCTGCGTACAGGTAGTTGTCGTGGTGGACGATCAACACCCCGGCGAGCGCGGCCAAGAAGCCTGACGCGGCGAACGCGACGAGCTTGGCCCCCGTGACATTGATCCCGTAGGCCTGGACGGCGCGCTCGTTCTCCCGGGTCGCGATCAGCACACGGCCGATGCGGCTCCGTTTCATGCCGACGACCGCGAAGATGCAGCAGAGCAGCACGGCGTACGAGAAGTAGTAGTAGCGGTCTGCGCTGTCGACGTAGATCCGCCCGAGCAACGGCAGGCGAGGGACCGGCGTGAACTGGTCCGGCAGCCAGTGGAAGTGCTCAGTGCTGAGGAAGTACGAGCTGGCGGCGAACGTGAACGCGAGCGTGGCGACCGCGAGGAACAAGCCGCGGATACGCAGCGCGGGGATGCCGATGACGACGGCCACGGCTGCGCCGAGCAGGCCGGCGAGCACGAGCTGGAGGATCAGGTCAACCTGCCAGTGCAGGGTCATCCAGGCCGCCGCCGCCGAGCCGACGCCGACGAAGGCGAACTGGCCGAGGCTGATCTGCCCGGCCCAGCCGGCGAGGATCAACAGCGAGAGTCCGATGATCAAGTACGACGCGAGGAAGCTGCCGAGGCCCGTCCGTGCTTCCCCGAGGACGTAGGGCGCGCCCAGCACGCACAGCGCAACGACCGCGAGCAGCACGCGCCGCGCCCACTGAATCGCCGGCAACCGGGCGAGCTCGGGCGGCAGCGGACGCACCTCGCGGATCGCGGTCCACGTCGACAGCGTCGCCTCTTGCGCGCGGCTCGCCAGCCGGCGGCGCTGGGCCAGCAACGCGACCACGATGACGAGGAACATCACGAGGTCGACGGCGTCGGCGCGGCCGGTGTGGTACACGGCCGCCTGCTCGATCATCCCGATCAGCAGCGACGCGCCGACGATCGTCGGCATGTGCTCCATCCGCCCGAGCACGGCGGCGGTCAGCGTACGGAGCAACACGGAGAGACCCAGCGCCGACCCGATCGGCAGCCCGACCACACCGGCCCGAAGGATCACGCCGACCGTCGCCAACAGGCCGGCGACCGCCCAGACGACCATGTTGACGCGTCGCACCGGGACTCCCAACAGCGAAGCACGGTCGGCGTTCTCCGCACACGCGCGGACGGCGACGCCGGTGTGTGTGCGGTTGAGGAACCAGGCGAGCGCGGCGATCGCCAGCGGCGCGGCCACGATCGCGAGCACGTCGTTGCCCTGGAAGCGGACGACCCCGATGTGGAACGAGAAGTTGAACGGCGACGGGAAGCTCTGCGGGGCGACGCTCGCCCCGAAGGCGCGCGGCAGCCCGATCTCGCCGAAGACGAGCAGCTGGGCGATGCCGATCGTCGCCACGGTGAGGATCAGGCGCGGCGCGCGCGCGAAGCGGCGGATGATCACGAACTCGATGAACACGCCGAGGACGACGCCGCTGGCGAGGCCGACGAGTATCGCCGGCAGGTACGGCCAGCCCGACTCGGCTATCAGCAGCACGGCGAGCGACGCCGGGAGCCCGCCGAGGTCGCCCTGCGCGAAGTTGACGATCCGGTTGGCCCGGTAGACGAGCGCGATGCCCAGCGCGATCAGCGCATACAGCCCGCCGACTACGGCGCCCTTGACGAGGATGCCGTTGGGGGCGGGCCAGAGCCGCTTGACGACCCAATAGAAGGCGAGCGCGCCGGCCAGCCAGTTGCACGCCTGGCGGATGCGCGGGTCGTCGATGAAGCTCCGCCGGCGCGAGCGCGCGGGCGGTTCCTCGGCGCTCGCCGTCAGCAGCTCACTGACGGCCCGATCGTCGCCGACGACCAGCGGTTCGCTCACGCCGCGCCGCCTGGGATCGTAACGAGCGTGTTGCGGCTGCCCATGTCGACCGAAACCAGCGAACGAGCCGTTTGCACGAGCAGGCGCGGGTCGACCGTGCCGGTCACGCGCACGAACTTCGACTCGCCGGCGGGCTCACCGACGACCGAACTGGCGGTCGCCGCGAGCACGAGTTGGCCCGCTCCGAGCACACCGAGGTCGACCGGACGGCCGCCGGTCGGCGGGGCGAAGCGGGCGTTGTTCGAGGTGACGCCCTGTTCGACCACGAGCACGTCGGGACCGCGCACGTAGACGTCTTCGAGGGTGACCACGGGCGAGGTCGGCGCACCGGGCGCTGTGGCCGACCCGCCCGGCCCGGCGGTGAACGCCCGCGGCTGCGGGGGAACCACCACGTAGCGGCCGCGGAGGGTGAAGCCGGCGGGGGGCTGCCGCAGGACCCAGGTCCGACCCGGGGGCAGGCTGTCCGGCGTCAGCGGAGTGATCGATCCCCCGCCCTGGTCGTACGGCGTGGGCACGCCGCTCATCGCGTATGCGCCCTCGTCACCCGCAGCCGGCCCGACAGCGACTGAGACGGCGGTCCGGGACGCGGCGAGGGCGCCGTCGCGCACGATCCGCTCGCGCAGGATCAGCCCGGTCTCGTTGACGCAGGTGTCGACATAGGAGCTCGGATGCGCGGCGAGCGCGCGGAGCGGCGCGCTGCGCAGTGACTGCGCGCTGCGCACAATGGTGCAGCGCCGGCCGGCGACGACGTCGTCACGGCGGAGCTGGAGGAGGTGCGCATCGCGCGCGGCCGCGTAGACGGCATCGAGACGCACGTCGACCGGCGCGGCCGTCACAGGCACGTTCACGAGCGCGGCTTGCGAGGTCGGGCCGGCGCGCAGGATCTGGTGCCCGAGACGGCTGACCGTCGAGACGAAGAGGGTCTCCCCGGGCGGCGGACCGCTGAGCGTCTGGTCGACGCTCTCGAACGGCCGGCGGACCCAGAGCTCCTCGGTGCTCGCCGCCGTACCTGGTACGCCCTCGGCGTAGACGATGTGGTAGCCGGTGGGCACGCTCGACGCGGGGAGGAAGAACGCGTTGCGCGGCTGGTCATCGGCCCACGGATGGATGACGACCAGCGCCACCACCACAGAGAGGCCGGCAACGACTGCGAGTATCCGCCGCCCGCGGCGGCGATGGGGAGGCCGGCTGCGACCGTACGGGAGGCGACCGGCCGGGCGGGTCGCGGCGGACTCACGGCGGCGGCGCGGCGCGGTCACTCCGGTCATTTCGGTTGCGCCTGCAACTCGACTCACGACCTCCCCAGGGTCACGGTGGTGACAGAGTGCCACCAACCGTTCCGGCGAGGCAACCCGCCCCCGCAGGCCCGTTGCGTGTCAGGCGCCCTCGATCGTCACTCCCCCGGCCGCCATCGCGAGCCGCAACCGGATCCTCCGTCTGAATTGTCCGAAAGCGCCGATTCGATCGGGCCGCGGACAGCGACCCGTCATTCGTTGACCACCACCCGGACCCGGCTGATGTTCAGCGATCGGGCGAATGGAGTGCCGGGATTGCTCTCACGTTGGGATGCGACGCGCAACGTCGGGAAGTAGGTGCCTGGTTTGGAGAAGGCGTGTGTGGTGGTCACATGGACTGTCTCCGAGGTCGGATCACCGAGCTCAGCGGCGTCCGGATACATGCCCACGCCCTCGAAGTCCCACTTCGCCGACACCACTCTCCCCGGGGCGGGCGGCACCGCGATCTGTGCGGTGAAGGTGACGGCTTTGCCCACCGCGACCTCGGCGCGCTCCCCGCCGTTCACTTTGAGATGGACCACGGGTTGGATGCCCTTGCGTTCTGCAGCCGACGCCGGCACGTGCACTTGGCCGTCCTGCACCCGGTATTCGCTGGTGGGCGGCGGGGCGATGCCTTGCTCGACCCACGCGCTCAGCTCGCGCAGCGCGTACTGCACGCTGCCCGAGTAGGCGACGGCGTGGGTCTGTTGGGTTTCGGTCGTCGGGTCGGTGTGGTTCGCGTTGTCGACGTACCAGAGCCGGTACTTCTCGTCGACGTGCGGTCCTTCGACGGCTTCGACCTTCTTTCGGTACCAGTCGGCCTGCCACGGCAGAGCGTCCCCATCGAGCATGCACTCCACCACGATCATCTTCCCGTTGAAGCGACCGGTCGGGATCTGACCGGTGGAGCCGAGGGTGCCTGCCGCGCCGATGTCCACACCTCGCTGCGGGTACTTCGGCGTGCCGTCGGGGTTCCGGAAATAGTCGTAGACGTCGGGATAGTCGAAGTCGGGGTTGCCGGCGGGAATTGATGCCGGTGGTAGGTCTGCAACGCGAGGAACCTCGAGTTGTCGATCCGGACCTCGTCGCCGGCCTCGATGCTGTCGACGACGGTGGGAGCGGCCGTGATGTCAATCGTGTCGCCGACCGATTCGAACACGAGGCCGACTTGACCCCTGCCGTCCGAGGCAACGCGGCCGAGCATGACGGTCTTGCCCGCGGCCGCTCCGCTGGTGATGATCACATCGGCACCCGTGAGATCACCCGTGGGGACGCTCGACAGCTCGAGTTGCTGCCGGCGGCCGGGAACCACGTCGACAACGGTCGCCTCGTGCTGGATGCGCGCTGCGCCGACCGACGACGTCGGGTCGGTGCCCAGGTAGCCCGGCTTGCTCCAGAAGTCGTCGAGATAGGTCGGGTCCAACAGGGGCACATAGCTGGCGACGAGCACGAGCGGCCCTCCGCCCTGGGGGACGTAGTTGAACCACGCCCGGGGCGGGAACCCCGCCCGGGTGGCCTCCTCGAGCGCGGCGCGCTCCTCGTCGTTCAGCCCGGCGTAGGGGTCACCGCTTCCGCCCGGCTCGATCGCATCGATGATCGACGGCCACTTGTCCTTCAGCACTCGAAGAGCGTTGACGCGCACGGTGAAACAACCGGGGATGGATTGCGGCGAGCCCATGACGTAGGGCACGAACCCGTCCCACACGCCGGTTGTCATCTCCGCACTGGTGACCGTTTGGTAGGCGCCGCCGCTCCCGCCGTAGAGATAGCCGTAGGTGCGGTGCGGGCCGTAGACCTCGGCCGCCAGCACCCGAGAAAACTTCGCCGCGGCAGCGTTGACCCGGTAGCCACGAATCGTCGTGTCGAACTGGCCACTGGCCGACTGCTCCGCCGTCCGAGGGTTGTCGCTGCCGCCCATGTTCGTCTGCACCGAATAGGCGCCACTCGCAAGGGCGAACGCGACGTTGCGCGGCGTGGCCTCCTCGCCGGCGAGCAACTGATGGGTCGCCTGGAAGAAGCGTGCTTGGTACTCCTCTTCTGGCGGGAAGCAGAACGAGAACTTGGCGTCGGTGCCCGTGAACCCTCCGTGGACATAGAGATGGCGCGCCTTGACAGGCGCGGCACCGCCGTGCTGCGTCGTGATGGAGCCGGGGAACACCGGGGCGTCTGCCGGCTCGTCGCGCCACTCCCGGGCATCGATGAACGGCTGATTGAAGCGGGGGTCCTCAGAACCCGCGGTCACGAACAAGGCGCCCATCGTCGTCAGGCGCGGACGGTGATCTTCGTTCCCATCAGCTCGGCCATGTTGGCGTTGTAGAAGCGCTCCCTGTCTTCCTCGCTCGTGCCTGTCATCGTCGCCTCGAAGCGGCCCAACGGGTCCTTGGTCCCCTCGGGATGCGGGAAGTCGGAGGAGAACATGAACAGGTCCCCGCCGGCCTGCTCGATCATCCACCCGACATCTTCACCGGGGAACGGCGTGAACTTGAGGTGCTTGTGCACGTACTCGGCCGGTGTGAGCGACAACTTGGTGAGCGGCGGCTCGGTTCGCGAGAACGACTTCTGAGCGAAGCGAAGCTGGTGCAGCCACGACACCACCCACGCCGCACCCTGCTCGATGCAGCCGCCACGCAGCTTCGGGAACCGGTCGAAAATGCCGTCGAGCACCAGCGCACCGAGGAACACCTCGGGCGACTGGTGGATGGCGAGGTAGTCCTTGGAGCGGATGTTCTCCCCCCCGCCGAGGTGGTCCGACACCGGCATCGCGTTGTTGTGGAACGCCCGGTCGAGCAGCGGTCCGCCCCCGCCGACGTGAAGCACGAACGGGGTGTCGGACCCGGCGAGCACGTCCCAGAACGGATCGAGGTCTGGATGGGTCGGTGACAGCTCGCCGGCCGCGGTCGACGGCGTCATGATCGCCTTGCAGCCGGCGTCGACCGCCTCGGTGGCCAGCGCGGTCGCCCGCACCGGGTCGACAAGCGGCACGTACGCAACCGCCAGCAGCCGCGGGTCGGCGGAGCAAAAGTCGGCCATCGCGCGGTTCTGCGCGGAGGCGCCGGCGTAGAGCCGATCCTTGTCCCGTCCGGTGAACATCGCAGACGCAAACGTGGCGAACACCAGCTGTCCGTCGAACCCCATGAGGTCGAGCGCCCGCCTCCGCTCGTCGGGGTCGAAGGCGCCCAGGGCCTGCCAGCCCTTGTCCGACCACAGGCGCTCCTCGGCCTCGGCCGCCTTGGCAGGATCGGCCCGCCGCGAAGCGGCCTTGTCGGCTGCCTTCTCCAACACGGGGGCGAGGGCGTCCATCCCCCGGCGCCGGAGCCTGTCGCGCTGGTCTTCGTCGATGTAGGCGTCCAGAAAGTCGGCGAGCTCCATGATGTGGCTGTCCGCGTCGAGGATCGTGCGCTGGCCGGCGTAGGTCATCGGTACCCCCTGTCCGTCCCCAAAGCTGGTGACAAGGTGTCACCAGCGCTCGTTGACAGAATGTCATCGTGGACGCAGCGAATGCAAGCCGGTCGTCAGCCTCGAGGCCGACGCCGCTCGACGGCCAGCGGATTGCGCGCGCCGACCGCCGCGCCCTTCTGCTCGATGCCGCCGCCGCGCTGGTGAAGACGGACGGGATCGACGCGCTGTCGATGGAAGCAGTGGCCGACAAGGCAGGGGTGAGCCGGCCGCTGGTGTACAAGCATTTCGCCAACCGCAGCGAGGTGCTCACCGAGCTGTACCGGCGCGAGACCACCGAGGTCCACGAGGAATTGTCCCGGGCCGTCACCGCCGCGCCGACCGTGTTGGACGCGTACCGGGCGCTCGCGCGGGGCTCGCTCGCGGCGGCCGCGGTCCACGGTTCGGCATTCGCCACGCTGCGCTCGGCTGGGGTGTCGAACGCCGCCCTACGGAAGGAGCAGCGGTCGCGCGACGGGTTGACGGCCCGCTACTTCGCCCGGCGCACCGTCCGCGAGCTCTCGATCGACGAGGAGCGCGCACGGCCTGCCACGGCCATGCTCCTCTCAATGATCGACGACGTGCTGGCCCAGTGGCGTCGGCGGCCGACCGCGGAGCGCGCCGCGTCCCTCGAAGAGACCTACATGACGATCGTGAGCGCTGCCCTCGACCGCCTGGGTGGTTCTCACGGGACACAGCGGGGAGCGGCTCGGTGATCACGTCGACCAGCAACGGCGGGTGGTCGCTCACCCCCAGCTGTTCAAGCGTCGCGGCGAACGACGACGGCCGCGCTGCGGCATCTGTCCTGAGCGCGAAACCGCAGGTCAAAGGGCGCCCCCGGCAGGACTCGAACCTGCAACCGACGGATTAGAAGTCCGTCGCTCTTTCCAATTGAGCTACGGGGGCGGCTCGACCCACTATGCCGCGGCGTCGGGCGGGTGGGAGTCGATGCCGCCGGACTCCTGCTGGAACGCGACGCGGTCCTCCCGACGACGGGCCGCCACGGCCAGCGCCTCGGTGAGGAGCTCGACGGCGTGCTGGGCGTAGACGTCGGTCGGCGTGGCCCGCACGTGGTCGACGGCGCGATCGAGGGCCCCGTGGAGCGCGTCGGTGCTCCGCTCCGCGACGTCGACGAGCGCCGTCACCGCGGGCCCGCGGTCGACCTCCTCGGACGCGAGGGAAACTGCGATGGCGTAGATGAGAGGTGCATGGTCCATGTCTCGCACCAGCCTCTCCTTCCCGGACGAGCCGGGTTGAATGCCACGATCGGCGAAATTCCGTCGTTCACGTCACATTCGACGCTGGCGCCGGACTCTCCTGCCCTGCATCTCGGAGGGCCGCCGGGTGCGGGTGTGCAATCCTGGGAACGCACGTGGTGGCCGTAGCTCAGGTGGTTAGAGCGCCAGGTTGTGGCCCTGGAGGTCGGGGGTTCAAGTCCCCTCGGTCACCCTCGGAACCCTCCTCTCGGTGGCAGCTCGCCGCCGAGGGGGCTGGGTAGCATGCGCGCGCGGCGCCTCTAGCTCAATGGCAGAGCAACGGACTCTTAATCCGCAGGTTCTCGGTTCGAATCCGAGGGGGCGCACCACACACGTTGCGGTCGTCTCGACCTTGGTTGCGATCCCAGTCATCTTGCTCGTGCATTGGCTCGCCGGATTGGCCGTCGGCCTTGGTCTACGGGGCGTGGTATCGACGGAGATACGGCCCGTTGCCGTAGTTCTGTTGCCGCGCGGTCGCTGGTCATCGACGCTCCGACCGCCCCATCAGAGCAATCGGTCGCGGTCGCGGAAGTTGATTAACGGACGCCGACCGAATGCAGGAACTGCGTGAGGGTGGCCTCGTAACGGGACCGGTCGACGTTCCAGGAATGCACGTGTCCCGCGCGCGGCGTCGTCACCAGCCGCACGAGGTCGCGCCGCTCGCGGGCCAGTGTCCGGCTGTGGGCGACGGAGGAGACGTCGTCAGCCTCCCCGTGGAAGATGAGGATCGGCACCCGGAACTCCCGGGCATGGGCCAGCTCGTCCAGGTCGTCGAAGTTCATGCGCGCCCACACCCGCATCACGTCCTGGCCCAGCCCGATGACCGCCCAGTTGAGCGGGCCTCGGAAGCCGTGGGTGCGGGCGCCGTAGTGCATGTCCGAGCGCAGGTCCAGTCCGGGCGCGTCCAGCACCGCGCCCCGGACGAAGGAGGACTGGGAGCCGTGGCGGAGGTACTCGCAGGCCACGGTGCCCCCCATGGACGCGCCGAGGAGGACCACGCCGGTCGCCCCGTGGGCCCGGGCGAAGGCGACGGCGGCGTCGACGTCGTGCCACTCGGCCTGTCCGAACAGCGTGAAGCCGTGTGAGCCTCGGGCTGCGCCGGGGTCGTTGCGGTAGCTGACGAGCATGGCCGGCACGCCCGCGGCGTGCAGGGCGGGGACCAGGTAGAGCATGTCCTCCCGGGTGCCGCCGTAGCCGTGCAGGAGGATCGCCCAGGTCGATCCGGGCGCCGGCACCACCCAGGCCGGGAGCCGTCCTACGGCCCCGGGGATGGCGACGTCGTCGAAGGGCAGACCGAAGGCCAACCCTGGATCGCCGACGTAGGGTTCGCGAACCCGGGCGCGGGTCTCTGGCGCCGGCGCCGATCCTTCGAGGTGGTCCACACGGCGAACGACGTCGTGCTTGCCGCGGGTGACGATGGCGGAGATCTGCGCCCACCCGCCGTGCCACTCGAGGCGGTACACACCCGGCGACGCGGTGTCGGTCGTGCGCGACAGCTCGATGCGGTCACCCCGGAGGCCGAGAATGCGGACGCCGTAAGGGCCCTTGCTGTGATCGGGATGCAGGCTCCGGTCAGCGACCCAGAAGCCCGTCAGCGCGCCGCCCAGGACAACGACGACGAGGAGGCCGATCACCACCCGACGCACCCAGCGCACGGGCGCAGTCTCGCGGCACGCCGAAGGCGGTGCCCCTGAAATCTCGAGGGTTATCTACTCACGATCTGTCGCCGCGAGACCGAGAATGCCGCGCGCCCGGGCCTTCGGTCGCGGTCGCGAGAGCAAGCACTAAGGACAACCGCCTCGCCCAGCCGTATCGTTCGCGGTCGTGAATGAAGGGCGGGCGAACGAGGACGTCTGGATCGAACCTCCGCCGAGATTCGACTTCTGGCGATCCCGCCCGACCCTGGCTATGGCCGCGTTGGCGGCGATCGGAGCAGTTGCAACGATGGCGGCCGGAATCGCCTTGGCATCGATCGACTCAACGGGGTCGTTTCGTGAGTGGCTGGTGTTCGCTGGCAGCGGCTTCGAGCTCCCGGTTCAGCTCTGTCTCCTTAGCGCTTCGCTCCTGCTCGTGATCGACTTCCTGAGTAGTCCGCCGTTCTCCGGTCAACGAGCTGCGTTCGCCGCGCTCGCGTTCGTCGGCGCCGTCGGGGTGGTGGCTGACCTTGGAGCGATGGTCGCCGCGTTCGGGCCGTTGACATCGTTGGGCAACACGAGGGTGGCCGAGGCCCGAGCAACGATCGTCCTCGTCTACCTGGCGCCGGCGATGCTGGCTGCCCTCGTTGCTTGGCTCAGCGTGCGGGCAGCACGCGGAAAGTCAGCGCCTCGACGCCGGCGGCCGCGACTGTCAGTGCCGTAGCTCCGACGAGCACGAGACTCGCCACGTCAGCGATGGGCTCGGGGATCGAGAATGTCGGAAAGACCGCTGGACGGCGCGGCGTCGCGCCTGGATCGAGCGGTTCGAGGCTGGAGTCCACGGATTACGGTCCAGATCTACTTTCCGCGTGCCGAATCTCGCTCGGTCGCTGAACTCCGGCACGACGGGCTTCTTGGGCACGACCAGCGGGCTGGGCCAGTTTCGTCAGCCGCCGCTCAGCCTCTCAGACCGCCTGGCGATCTTCGCCCGAGCCGGTGCCGGCCTGGTTCCCGCTCTGCTGTTGGTGGCGGGAATCGTGATCGTGGTCATGGCGGGCGATGCGAACCAGCCCGACGAGGCTCTGCGAGGTCGGCGTAAGGCGCTGATGCTCGGCGTCGCAGCGCTCGCCTGCATCATCGTCTTGGCCGACATTGGCGTGTGCATCGCGGTACTCAGGAGCACCATCGGTGTGTTTGGTGGCTTTGCCACGGGGAACCGCGCAGTGAGCATCGCCCAACTGTCCGCACCCGTTGGCCTCTCAGTCGGGGTCTTGTGGTACGTGGGTGCACGGGTTCGAGCCGGTAACCCCGAGCCGCGGATCGCGCAGCCCGACGGCGACTGACCCCACGCCGCCGACCGCCGATCTGTCGCGCGACATGACCGGTCTGTGCAGCTCCACTTCGGGCATTACGTGCGGGTTCGCGACAGGAAGCACGATCTATTCACCGCTGTCGACCGGTGTATGGCGACCTCTTCGCGCGGCCTCTACGTTTTGTGCGGGTGAGCGAGATCCGGATCGAGGGGCAGGAGTTCTGGGACCGGCGGGCCGATGCGTGGGAGCGGCGGGCCGACGCGATCGACTCGTTCTCGGACACCTATGGCATGGCGACCATGGATGCCCTCGGCCTCGAGCCCGGCGAGAAGGTGCTCGATGTTGGATGCGGTCCGGGAACGAGCGCGGTGGATCTGGCCGCCCGAGTGGCCCCCGGAGGCGATGTCGTCGGCGTCGACATCTCGCCGGCGATGGTCGCGGCTGCGACCCGCCGGGCCGCGGCGGCTGACGTCACCAACGTTCGCTTCGTAGCCGCCGACGCTCAGACAGAGACGCTCGGCGGCGACTTCGACGCGGTCTACTCGAGGTTCGGCGTCATGTTCTTCTCGGACCCCGTGGCTGCGTTCGCCAACATCGGGCACTCGCTGCGCTCGCGAGGGCGGCTGGCCTGCGCGGTGTGGGCACAGCTGGCCGACAACCCGTGGATGTTCGTGCCCACCCTCACCGCAGCACCCGTTCTGAAGGCCGACCTCACCATTCCTGGTCCGGACGAGCCGGGCCCGTTCTCGCTCGCCGAGCCCCATCGGGTCACCGCCATCCTGACCCAGGCCGGGTTCGCGGACATCAGGATCAGCACGGTGGCGGGTTCGCGCCTGATCACCGCGGCGACCGCGGACGACGACGTGCGCGTGCTGTTGGAGGTCGGCCCGCTCGGCGAGGCGTACGAGGCGGCCGAGGAGGCCACTCGACAGGCCGCGGTCGACGCGGTGCTTACCGCGGTCGAGCCGTACCGGGATGACGCGGGCTGGCGTCTCCCTGGCGCCGCGCTGAACGTTACGGCCCACTGGCCGTAAACCGACTGATCGAATCGGAGTAGCCCCGCGCTGTGAGTCAGTCAGCTCGCAAGCGAACACGCCAGTGCGCTGCAGACCGGCGACATGAGCTCGTGGCCGCGGGTCGAACAGCGCCGTTGGGCCACGTCGGCGCGGGAGCCGGGGGCCGAGGGACCAATCGGTCATCATGACGGCGTGTGCACCGTCCGCGTCGCGTCGGTTGACGACCTTGATCGCTGCTTGGAGGTGGTGGGCGGGCTCCCCGACTACTTCACGCCAGATGTTCCGGAGAAGATCCGATCGGACTTCGGTCGCTGTCGGTCCTGGGTGGTCGTCGACGACGGCAAGGTCGCGGGCTTCGCTGTCGTGGATAAGCGGTCGCCGCAGGTTGCCGAGATCCTGTGGGCCGCAGTCGATCCCGATCGGCGAGGGTCAGGCCTCGGAACGAGGCTCGTCGAGGACGTTCTCGAGACATTGTGGGCCGAAGGTGTGCGCCTCGTGGAGGCGAAAACGCTGGATCGGAGCGCCGGCTACGAACCCTACGAGGCGACGATCGCGTTCTGGAAGGGTCGCGGCTTCCTCAAGGTCGATGTGATCGATCCTCTTCCGGGCTGGGAGCCCGGCAACCCGTGCGCGATCTACGTGGCTCCGTTGCCCTCATAGCCGCGTGCCGGTCTATCGGACGGTCTTGACTCGGCAGCTCGCGCGTCGTTATGCGCTACCGCTCGCGCTGGGGAGGCCGAGTCCGTCACGGGCAATCTGTGCGCGTGAGCCGGTCAGGGCGCAGGCAGTCGCAGCCGGCGCCGACGCCTTCATCGACAAGGCGGCATCGATCCGCGAGATCGTCGCCACCATCGCACGGGTCGCCTGAGCCCTCGTGTCGCGCCCGCCGTGCTGACCTGACGGCGTTCTGTCGCCCGGTCATCCTCCCGAAGCGGGAGCGCCGGCACGGGGCATTTGGTCGCGCTGCGTTTCCAGGGAGACACCGTAGGGTGCCGTAGCGAGACCGCTCCAGAACGGGCGACTTGACGCGCGTCAGCGCGATTCGTGCGAAGGTTGCCGACTCGCTGGACAAGGAGGAGTCATGAGTCTTTACGACGCGCTGGGTGGCGCGCAGGCGATCAGCGGGGCGCTCGACGCGTTCTATGTGAAGGTCTTCGCCGATCCGCGCGTCAGTAAGTACTTCGAGGGTGTCGACATGGTGAAGCTCAAGGCTCATATCGGCGCCTTCTTCGCGATGGCGCTCGGCGGCCCCAGCAACTACCACGGTCGTGACCTCAGAACCGCGCACGAGCGTCCCCGCTCGATGGGCCTGGACGACGCCACCACCGACGTCTTCCTCGGACACTTCCGGGAGGTGCTCGAGGAGTTCGGCGTCGACCAGGCACGAATCACGGAGGTGATGGACATCGCCGAAGGCGGCCGCGACGAAGTGCTCGCACGCTGACGCCACCAGCGATCTGAAACAGTAGGAAACACCCACCCCGCGGCCGCGTCACGGCTCTCGACCCGCTCAGAGCTGCCGCGCTGCGGTCGGAAAACGGAACGAGGGCTCGGAGGTGACCGAGCCCTCGGCACTGGACGATCAGTTCACCGTCGTCAGGGTTCGTGCACCACTCCTCCCTCCGTCGGTGCTTCCCTTCTAACTCGCGGGTGCTCGCTGGTCAAGAGACATGACACTGACCCGCAGAACCGCAGCACCGAGCGGGCATTCTGGCGCGCTTGCGATTGTGAGCGCGCCGCTCGGGCCAGCGGGCCAACCACCGCGCGCGACCCTCGCGTCGCCTCAACATGGCCAGTAGGAGGCGCCTCGCGATTTGGCGTCGGTCTACAGCTTCACGCGCTGGCTTGACGCGGCGGACCTCTCGATGGCGGCGATGACCTCGTGGCGCCGAACGGCATCGGCGAAGTCGGGCACGGTGTGTTTCCCGTTCTCGATGTCGGCCGCGAACGCGGCGTAGACGCGCCCGACGTTGAAGGCCGGCGCTCCTTCCAGGCTCGAAAG
>VAXF01000288.1 GCA_005888395.1 Actinomycetota bacterium
GAACCGGGCTCGTCGATGGGGAGGTGGCCCCGCCCGGGGTTGCCGAACCGGGTCCGCCGGGAAACCGGTGTACGAGGCGAGTGCGGGAAGGCTGGCCCCGAGGAGACCAGCGGGCTGCGGTCCGAGGGCTACTCGGGGCCCCTTCACTTTTCGAAGGCGGCAGGGCGGCGACCATCCGCGTTCTTGTCACACCCCGTCGATACGGTCGCTCGCATGGACGCGGACGCGTTGCTCGAGGGGCTCGACCCCGCCCAGCGCGACGCGGTCATGTCCGACGCCGCTCCCCTCTGCATCCTCGCCGGCGCCGGCTCGGGCAAGACCCGCGCGCTCACGCGGCGCATCGCCTACCGCATCGCCACGGGCACTGCCGAGGCTGAGCACGTCCTGGCTCTCACGTTCACGCGCAAGGCCGCGGGCGAGCTCGGCAACCGGTTGGGCGCCCTCGGCGTGCGCAACCGCGTTGCCGCCGGCACGTTCCACGCGATCGCCTACGCCCAGCTCCGTAGCCGCTGGGCCGACCGCGACGAGCGACCGCCGGCGTTGCTCGACCGCAAGGTGCGTCTGCTCGCCCCACTGCTCGGCCGCCACCGCGCATCGGTGCAGCCCGCCGACCTCGCCGGCGAGATCGAGTGGGCCAAGGCCCGCATGGTCACGCCCGAGCGCTACGAGGCCGAGGCGGCGAAGACCGGCCGCCGGCCGCCGCTGCCGGCCGCGGCGATGGCCGCCATCTACACGGGCTACGAGGCCGAGAAGCGCAAACGGGGGCTGGTCGACTTCGACGACCTGCTCATGCTGTGCGCGTCGGCGCTCGAGACCGATCCCGGCTTCACCGCGGCCCAGCGGTGGCGCTTCCGCCACCTGTTCGTCGACGAGTTCCAGGACGTCAACCCGGTGCAGTTCCGGCTGCTCGAGGGCTGGCGTGGCGACGGCAGCGACCTCTGTGTCGTCGGCGACCCCAACCAGGCCATCTACGCGTGGAACGGCGCCGACGCGGGCTATCTCACCGGCTTCCGGGCCCGCTTCCCCGGCGCCGGGGTCGTGCAGCTCGACGCCAACTACCGCTCGTCGCCGCAGGTCCTCGCCGTCGCCAACACCGTGCTCGGCGCCGGCCACCGTCACACCCGGCCGCTCCGTCCCAACCGCGGCGACGGTCCTGTCCCCACCGTCACCTGCCACCCCACCGACGTCGACGAGGCGCGAGCCGTCGCCCGCGCGCTCCGCGACCGTCACGGTCCCGGGCGCCCGTGGTCGCAGCTCGCCGTGCTCACGCGCACCAACGCCCAGTCGGTCCTGTTCGAGGAAGCCTTCCGCGCCGCGCGCGTCCCCTACCGCGTTCGTGGCGGCGGCGCGTTCCTCGACCAGCCCGAGGTGAAGGACGCGCTGGCCGACCTGCGGCGCAGCCCGGCGCGCGTGCCGTTCGCGTCCCAGCTCGCCGACCTCGAGGCCATGGCGGTCGACGAGGGCGGCACCGACGAGCGCCGGCTGCACATCGACGCGCTGGTGCGCCTCGGGCGCGAGTACACGGCGGCCGACCCCGCGGCTTCGGCGAGCGGCTTCCTCGGCTGGCTCGCCGCCACCGTGCGCGCCGACGAGCCCGAGCAGGCCGGCGACGCGGTGCAACTCGTCACGTTCCACCGTGCCAAGGGCCTCGAATGGCCGGTCGTGTTCCTCGCCGGGCTCGAGCGCGGCCTCGTCCCGATCGGCCACGCCACGACGCCCGAGGACCGAGCCGAGGAGCGCCGGCTCCTCTACGTGGCCATCACGCGTGCGGAGCGCGAGCTGCACTGCTCGTGGGCCGAGCGCCGCACCTTCGGGTCGCGCACCCAGACCCGCACCGCGTCGCCATACCTGTCGGCGGTCGAGGCCGCCTGCCGGGCGTTGGAAGCCGGCGGCGAGGTCGACTGGCGCCGGCTCATCGACGAGCAGCGGTCGCGGCTGCGGGCGGTGCCGAGCCCGGCCCGGTCGAAAGTCGAGGTTGGCCGCAACGCCGACCCGCACGTGCTCGACGCGCTGAAGGCGTGGCGGTCGTCCACCGCCAAGGCGAGCGGCGTGCCCGCGTACGTCATCTTCCACGACACCACGCTGGCGGCGGTGGCGGAGGCGAAGCCGCGCGACCGCGCCGCCCTCCTGGCGCTGCCCGGGCTCGGACCGGTGAAGGCCGAGCGCTACGGCGAGGCCATCCTCGCCCTCGTCGCCGAGCACGCCGTCGCCTAGAACGCTGTCGCCTAGAAAGGCTGCGTGCACTTCGAGGTCCGGCAGCCCTTCGCCGCACCACTCGGCGTCGTCGAGGCCGCCTTCCTCGATCCCGGCTATGTCGCCCGACTCGGCGAGCTGCCGCGCATGGGGCCCACGGAGTTCCTCGACCAGCGGCGCGAGGGTGACGTCGTCCATCAGCGCGTGCGGTACCGGTATGCGGGCCCGCTTCCACCCGGAGCCACCCGGTTCATCGACCCGGCCCGGCTGAGCTGGGTCGAGGAGTCGACCGTCGACCTCGGCCGGCACCGCACCGACATCAGGCTCGTCCCCGGTCATGGAGCTCGCGCCGGGGGACGGGGCCACAGTCGTCACTGTCCGCGGCGATCTGACCGTGCACATCCCGCTCGTCGGAGGCCGCGTGGAGCGGGCGATGGTGGGCAATGTCGGCGACGAGTACGAGGCTCGCGCCGCGCTCTTCCAAGAATGGCTGAAGGACCATTGACGCGGGCGACCGGCGGCGCGAGAACGGAAACATGAGCTCCTTCGTCTGGCCCAACGACGACGGCTGGCCGTATCCGGACACCGGGCGCGAGGAGGAAGACCTTTCGGACGAGTACGACGACGACGCCCTCTCCATCCGCGCCCCGGCCCACATGTTCGACCGCCTCGACGCCCTCGAGCGGGCCGTGATCCGGGGCCGCTACGGGCTCGACGGCGCGCCCGAGCGCTCGCTCAAGCAGCTCCAGGCCGACCTGGGCGTGCCCCGAACCGAGCTCCGCGACGCCCTCGGCTCCGGCCTCTCGAAGCTGCGGTCCCAGCTCCTCTAGATCTCGAAGTCGACCAGCACGGGGGCGTGGTCGGAGGGGAGCTTGCCCTTGCGGGCGAACCGGTCGACCAGGGCGAACACCGCCCGCTCGGCCAGGGGGCGGGTGGCCAGCACGAGGTCGATGCGCATGCCGCGGTGCTGGTGGAAGTCGCCGGCGCGGTAGTCCCACCACGAGAACAGCCGGCCCTCGTCGTAGAGCTCGCGGAACGTGTCGACCAGCCCCCAGTCGAGGAGCGCCGCCAGCGCCTGACGCTCGGCCGGGCTCACGTGCGTGGCGCCGTGCACCGCCTTCGGGTCCCACACGTCGCGGTCGTCGGGCGCGATGTTGAAGTCGCCGCACACGAGATCGCCGGTGTCCTTCAGGTGGCGCAGGATCCGCTCCAGCCACGCCAGCTTGGCCTCGTAGAACTCGCTGCCGACCGAGCGGCCGTTGGGCACGTACACGCTCGACACCCGCACGCCGGCGCACGTCGCCGACAGGAGCCGGGCCTCCACGCTCTCGTCCTCGACCTGGTCGGAGAAGCCGGCGACCACGTCGTCGAGGCCGACGCGGCTGAGGATCGCCACGCCGTTCCAGCGGCCCTCCCCGTGGTGCGCCGACTCGTAGCCGAGCGCCGAGAACGCCATCGAGGGGAAGTCGGCGTCGGACAGCTTGGTCTCCTGCATGCACAGGACGTCGGGAACCGCGTAGCCGAGCCACTCTTCGACGCGGCCGAGGCGCGCCTTCAGGGAGTTGACGTTCCAGGTGGCCAGCCGCATCGCGAGCTCGAAACTATTAGTTTTGCGACGTGACAGCGGACCTGGTCGTGCGAGGCGGGATGGTCGTCGACGGCACGGGGAGCCCCGGCCGGCGGGCCGATGTGGCGGTGACGGACGGGAAGGTCGTCGAGGTCGCCGAAAAGCTCGACGGGAAGCGGGTGGTCGACGCGTCAGGGCAGGTGGTGGCGCCGGGCTTCATCGACATCCACACCCACTACGACGCCCAGGTGTTCTGGGACCCCGCGCTCACGCCGTCGTGCTGGCACGGCGTGACCACCGTGATCTCCGGCAACTGCGGGTTCAGCCTCGCGCCGTGCCGGCCGGAGCACCGCGGGCTGATGGCGCGGACTCTCGAGCACGTCGAGGGCATGAGCCTCGAGGCCCTCGACGCCGGCATCCGCTGGGAGTTCGAGACGTTCCCCGAATACCTCGACGCCGTCGGGCGCGAGCACCCGATGCTCAACTTCGGCGCGTTCATCGGCCACACCCCGCTCCGGCTGTGGGTGATGGGCGACGAGGGCTACGAGCGGGCGGCCACCGACCAGGAGATCGCGGCCATGCGCGCCGTGGTCGCCGAGGCCGTCGCCGCCGGCGCCATGGGCTTCGCCACCAGCTCGGCGCCGACGCATCAGGGCGACGGCGGGCGCCCGGTGCCGTCGCGCAAGGCCGAGCTCGAGGAGGTCGAGGCACTCGCCGGCGCGGTCGGCGACGTCGGCAAGGGCGTCGTGCAGATCCTCCCGGGCGAGAAGGTCCGGCTGCGCGATATCTACGCGCTCCAGCCGCGCGTGAAGCGGCCGTTCACGTGGACGGCCCTCCTCACGGTGCCGAACGGCCAGCACCGGAAGGCGGTCGAGCGCAACCGCACCGCGCGCGCCGAGGGAGTGAACGTGTGGCCCCAGATGGCCGTGCGTCCGCTCACGTTCATGTTCCACCTGGCGGAGCCGTTCACGTTCGACACCGTCCCGATCTTCGCCGAGCTGCACGGCGCCGGGCGCGACGAGCGCCTGCGGCGTTACGCCGACCCCGACTGGCGGGCCCGCGCCCAGGACGCGCTCGACCACGGGCCCATCCCGGCGCGCTGGAACAACCTGCTGATCGCCGAGACCGAGACGCGACCCGAGCTCGTGGGCCGCACGGTCGGCGAGGTCGCCACCGAGCGGGGCGTGCGGCCGCTCGACCTGATGTGCGAGCTCGCGCTGACCGAGGACCTGCGCACGCGCTTCAAGGGCGTCATGGCCAACAACGAGCCGGAGTTCGTCGCCGAGCTGCTGAACGAGGACGGCCTGATCATCGGCTTGTCCGACGCCGGCGCCCACGCGAGCCAGCTGTGCGACGCCTGCTTCAGCACCGACCTGCTCGGCCAGTACGTGCGCGAGCGTAAGGCGATCGCACTCGAGGACGCGGTGCGCAAGCTCACCGGCGAGCTTGCCGACGCCTTCGGCATCGAGGGTCGCGGCTACCTCCGCCAGGGCGCGGCCGCCGACATCGTCGTCTTCGACCCCGACACCGTCTCGCCCGGCCCGATCCACCGCGTCTACGACTTCCCCGCCGGCGCCGACCGGCTTCTCGCCGACCGCCCCATCGGGATCACCCATGTCGTCGTCAACGGCACGGTCATTCGCGAAGGCGGCGAGCCGGTTGCCGTCGACCAGCGGCCCGGCCAGGTCGTCCGCAGCACCTGACCGCTCCCCTTCTTC
>VAXF01000072.1:0-2986 GCA_005888395.1 Actinomycetota bacterium
TCTCGGTGGTGACGGCCTCGGTCTCAGCGCGCAACGTGCCGAGCAGGCGCGGCGCGCGATCGGGACGCGATCCAAGCCAGAACAGTGCCCCACCGAGCGAGAACAGCAGCAGCACGGCCATCACGCGCTCGGCCCGCTTCTCCGGGACCTTCGCCGAGATCGGCGCGGCAACCTGCGGCTGGGTGTTGTCACCACTCGCGGTCGGCGCGACCGGAGGCGGCACCGACGCCGACGGTGGCGAGGGCAGGCCGACGGGCGCCTGTGGGGCGGCCGAAGCCCCGGGGACCGGCGCCGGCGCGGCTGCTGGTGCCGCCGGCTGGTCGCTCACCGCGGGTGCCGGCGCGGCCGAGGAGGGCGCGGAGGGCGGCGGCACGAAGGCGTCGGTCCCCGGCTTGTCGACGGCGACGGAGAAGGGGGTCGCGCCCTGCGGGTCGAGGACGACGTCGAAGGTCGTCGCGTCGGGCTGGAAGGACGCCGGCAGCGACCAGCTCATCGTGCTGCCGTCCGAGGAGGCGGTGCCCGCGACGCCGCCGCCGACGATGTTGCAGTTGAACTTGGGACGGTCGGCCCACGCCCCCGCGGACGCGGCCTTCCACTCGCTGGTCGCGGGACAGGCGGCGATGGTCGCGCCGACGAACGTCGAGCCGGGCGAGGCGGCGAGCTGGAGCTTGGCCGAGCCCTGCGCCGCGCCCGACACGACGAAATGCAGGGCCGCGATCGAAGCCGGGCTGCCGGTGGGGTCCTCGGACAGGAAGAGCCCGCCGTCGGACACAGTGGGCGGGCCGGGGACGGCCAGGCCGTTCTGGTTGAGCGAGTACCACCAGCCCACGCGGTCAGGCGCGTCGGCGGTTGCGACGCCCGACCACCCGAGCGCGACCGCAGCCAGGAGAACTGCTGTGGCCGGCGCGGCGAAACGGCGTCTCATGTGCCCTTGTCCCGTGCCACCAGCGGCCGCCGCCGCGTCCGCTTCGCGGTCGCGGTCGCGGTCGCGGTCGGCTCCGCGGTGCGCACTCCGGAGCGCTGGATGCTCTCGACGTCGCCGCCCAGGTAGGAGGAGATGACCCGCGGGTCGGTGGTGACCTCCTCGGGGGTGCCGCGCACGACGATGGCACCCAGTTCGAGGGCGATGATCTCGTCGGAGATCGAGGTGATGAGGGGCATGTCGTGCTCGATGACGAGCATCGCACAGCCCGTCTCACGCTGGATGCGCTTGAGCAGCGGGCCGAGGGCCTCGGTCTCGCGCTGGGCGATGCCCGACGAGGGCTCGTCGAGGATGAGCACGGACGGGTCGTGCGCGATCGCCATGGCGAGGTCGACGATCCGTCTCGAGCCGGTCGACAGCTCCGAGACGAACTTGTCGCGGAAGGCCCCCAGGTTCATGAGCTGGATGAGGTCGTCGACAGTCCAGGCCACGTCCATCTCCGACTCGATGACCGCGGGCAGGCTCAGCACCGCCGCGAGGTGGTCGCGCACCTCGATGTGGCGCTCGAGGCCAATGGCGACGTTCTCGGCGACCGTGAGCGACGGGAAGATGCGGGCGTCCTGGAACGAGCGTCCGAGGCCGATGGCGGCCCGGCGGTCGGCGCCCCACCGGGTGATGTCGACGCCCTTCAAGAAGATGCGGCCGCCGTCGAGCGGGAGCAGGCCGGAGATGAGGTCGAAGATCGTGGTTTTGCCGGCGCCGTTGGGGCCGATGAGACCCAGGATCGAGTCGGGCTCGAGCGTGAAGGTCACGTCGTCGACCGCGACGATGCCGCCGAACCGCTTGGTGAGCCCACGCACCTCGAGCACCGGCTCGCTCTCGCCGTTGCGGCCCGCCTCCTGCTTGCGTCCCGACACCGCCAGCGACTTGGCCGCGCCGCTTCCCGTCCCGCCGGTGACCGAGGCCGCGCCCTGGAGGAACACCGAGCGGAGGATGTCGCCGCGCTCGAGGAGCTCCTCGGTGGGCCCCGAGAAGCGGACCTCCCCCTTCTCCATGAAATAGGCGCGCTCCGCGATCGTCAGGGCCACGTTCACCGACTGCTCGACGAGGATGACCGTCGCGCCCTGGTCGTGGATCGACCGGACGATCCCGAGGAGCTGCTCCACGATCGTGGGCGCCAGGCCGAGCGAGAGCTCGTCGATGATCAGCAACTTGGGCTCGGCGACGAACGCCATCCCGAGTGCGAGCTGCTGCTGCTCGCCGCCCGAGAGGTTGCCCGCCATCTGGTCCCACCGCTCGCGCATCCGCGGGAACTGGTCGACCACCTCCTCGGTGCGACCCCTGACCACAGCCGGGTCCTTGTCGGAGTAGAGCCAGTTGGCGGCGCGGAAATGCTCGGCGACGGTCAGCGTGGGAAACACAGCCCTGCCGCCCGGCACCTGCACGATGCCGAGCCGGGCCGCCTTCACCGCACCGATGTGGGTGATGTCCTGGCCGTCGAACCAGATCTCGCCCGCCAGGGGGTCGACCAGGCCGGAGATCGCCTTGAGCAGGGTCGACTTGCCGGCGCCGTTGGTGCCGAGCAGGGCGACGATCTCGTTGCGCTCGACCTCCATGTCGACGCCGAAGAGCACCTGCACCTGCCCATAGGCCACGTCGACGCCCTTGCAGACGAGGTGCGGGTCGAGGGCCATCACACGCTCCCCGCGTCGACCCGGAGGTGCTCGTGCTCGGGCGCCTCTTCGAGGGACAACGTCTGCCCGCACACGGGGCACGTGACCGCCGGTTCGCTGAGCACGTCGAAGCCCTCGGCCTCCACGACGCTGTGCTCGGCGCCTTCGATGAGCTCGGTGTCGGCCTCGCCCGTCTCGACGCGGCGGTCGGCGACGAGCGATGGCACGAGGATGTCGTGGCGTTTCGCCACCCAGCGCAGGAACTTGTCGCGCAGCTTGAAGTTCGCCTCTGCGGTACCGCCCGGATAGAAGTACAGGTTGAGGATCAGCAGCGGGC
The DNA here is from genome assembly GCA_005888395.1 of Actinomycetota bacterium. Taxonomy (GTDB): domain Bacteria; phylum Actinomycetota; class Acidimicrobiia; order Acidimicrobiales; family AC-25; genus AC-25. The sequence goes on from VAXF01000072.1 coordinate 2,933, forward strand.
CCAGCGCGAGTAGGGGTAGCACCGAGGTGAGTGTCTCGCCGAGCACGTGCTGGA
>VAXF01000072.1:3084-13163 GCA_005888395.1 Actinomycetota bacterium
TGCTGTTCTCGACGCGGTAGCTGCCCGGGATGACGTTGTGCTGCGCGTACGCGAACAGCACGCCGGCCATGCCGGCGATGCCACCCGAGACGGCGAAGGCGGCCAGCCGCGCCCGCACGAGGTTGATGGCGTAGGAGGGCGCGGCCCGCTGGTTGTCACGCGCCGCGATCAGCACCCGGCCGCTGCGGTTCTTCCGGAACGAGAGCGCGACGAGCATGGCGACGACGAGAAACGCCACGCAAGTGAAGTAGAAGGTGCGGTCGTTCTCGAGGTCGATGCGGCCGTAGAGCACCGGCCGGTCGAGGTGGGCCGTGAAGCCGCTCGGCATGAGGTGGCGCCCGATCGGATAGTGCGTGTTGAGGACGTAGCTCACCATCGCGTACGCGAACGCGAGGGTCGTCACCGCGAGGTACAGGCCCTGGATCCGCACCGCGGGCAGCCCGATGATCACCGAGACGACCACACCCGCGGCGACGCCGATGGCGACCGCCTCGAAGAACTCGATGTTGTGGTTCGCCACCAGGCCGCCAGCCGCTGCCGCCCCCATCGCAACGATGCCGAACTGGCCGAGGCTGATCTGGCCGGCCCAGCCGGTGAGCGCCCAGCCGGTGAGGATCACCAGCGAAACGGCGACGATGCCGAAGATGGGCAGGACGACGAGGTCGGGGATGTTGGGCTTGCCGATGACGAACGGCACGATCACCACGACAGCGACGCTGGCGGCGAACAGCGCGATGCGTGCGACGACCACCTCGCGCTGGGCCCGTAGCTCGACGGGGATCGGGCGGAACATCTTCACCGACTCCCACGTGGAGGTGCCGGCGTCGTATGCACGGGAGAGCGCGCCCCGCTGCACGAGCAGCGAGACCAGGATGACGATGAGCATCAGCGCCGACGCGTAGTCGTCGGAGCCGTACTTGGCCACGGCGCCGAAGATGATCACGCCGATGCCGAGCCCTGCGGCCAGCGCCAGGCCGATCCGCTCCATGCGCGCGACCACTGCCGCGGTGAGGCCGTAGAGCAGGGTCTTGAAGCCGAGGCTGGCGTCCTGGGGCACGCCGATCAGCGGCGCCTGGACGAGGATCGCCATGGCCGCCAACGCGCCCGCCAGGATCCACGCCACGGTCTGCACCCGCTTGACGGGGATGCCGAGCAGTGACGCCCGGTCGGCGTTCTCGGCCGAGGCCCGCAGCGCGATGCCGATGCGCGTGTAGCGGAGGAACAGGGCGAGCAGCACCGCCATGACGACGACGACCACGAGCGCCGCCACCTGGTTGCCGGTGAGCAGCGGCTGGCCGCGGCCGTTGAGGATCTTCCAGTGCTCCCACGGCGTCGGGACCGTGGGGATCTCGCCGGCGCGGACGCCCATCCACACCGGGATGAAGAAGCCGAGCGCGCCGAAGCCCTGGGCGACGCCGACGGTGACAACCGAGAGGATGAGCCGCGGCGACTTCGAGAACCGGCGGATGACGAGCAGGTCGGTGATGGCCCCGAACAGCGCGCCCCCGAACAGTGCGATCGGCATGACCGCCAGGAAGCTGACACCGTGGGCGACGTCGAGGAGCAACGCGGCGATGGCCGGCACCGCGCCGACGGCCGCGGCGGCGAAGTTGATGATGCGGTTGGTGCGGTAGATGAGAATGAGCGCCACGCCGACGATGCCGTAGAGCGAACCGAGCGCGATGCCGTCGACGAGGTACGCCACCGACAGCACGCTGTGGAACAGCACCTCGATGAACACGGTGAACACGAGGAAGAGCGCGACGTAGCGTCCCGCCTGCGCCGCCAAGCCCTCGCCCGCGAACCTGCCGCGGGCGGCGCGCCACGCCGGCCCGATCTCCGGAACGCGGCGGCGGCGCGGCTCCCAACCGGGAGCTTCTGGCGGTGCGGGCTCGAGCGTGGTCGTCATCGGCGCCGACTACCGGTTCGCCGGGATCGGCGGCCCGTCGGGGAGGCTCGGGAACTGGCCGAGGTTGAAACGGTTGCCCTCGATCTGCACGTAGGTGCCGGGCTTGTGGTTGTACGACGACGTCTTTCCCTTGCTCCAATAGACGACCCGGGTGTCCTGGGTCCAGTTCCAGTTGTTGGGCGCGAACGACAGGAGCTCCTCGCCGGTCGCGCCACCGCCCATCGTCCCCATCGCCGGGGCACGGGCCTGCATGTTCGCCGGCGTCAGCAGCGGGCCGGCGTTCTGGATGAGGTTGGCGATCATCACCCAGTACTTGGCCAGACCGGTCGCAGTGATCGGCGTCACAGGGGTGTTCCCCTGGCCGCCGCCGTCGCGGTAGATGCGGACGCCCTCGTCGTTCTCCTGCGGCTGCTGCGGGCCCCACTGGGCCAGCCCGAAGGCGTTGTCGTACTCGCACCCCTTCTGCGGCGCGGGACAGCCGAGCGAGGGGCTGCCGCCGTCGCCCGGCCCGTAGGACTGGGCCGTGTTGTCGAGGTCCATGCTCTGGTCGGTCGCGATCACGTTCTCGGGGTAGTAGTTGTTGTCCTGCTCGCCCTCGAAGAGGAACGCGGGCGCCACCGGGTCGCACAGGCAGAGCACGATGTTGGCCGGGTCGGTTGGCGTGTCCATGGCCGCGATGCCGGCGGCCACCTGCTGGGCCGCGGTGTTGATGTCCTGGGCGTAGAAGTAGGTGTGCCAGATCTTGTCGCCGCAGTAGCGGGCCAGCGCCGGACCGAGCACGTTCTTCACCGTGTTCTCGTTGTCGGGGTCGTTGGTGCTGATGACCCCCAGGCGACGCGGCTGGCCGTTGAAGTTCTGCGCCGGGTTCTGGGTCTCGGCCCATTTCACCTTGCGCGTGGGCACGTTCGCGCTCGAGAGCTGGTTGCAATAGAACTGGGCGAACGCCGTCTCTATGCGGCTCGAGCTCTCACCCCCGCTGTAGAAGAACGGCGCGTTGGCATTGGTGAACGCGTCACTGAAGCCGTCGCCGCCGACGCCGATCGTGTGGTCGCGCGCCAACTCCGCGTAGCACGCCGAGCAGAGCGTGGTGTTCCAGAAGACGATGTAGGGGTGGTAGGTCTGGACGATCTTGTCCATCTCCGGGAGGAGGCACTGGTAGTCGGGCGGCACGCTCTGGCACTGGCCCTGGTACGGGATGATCTTCACCTGGCGTCCGTAGAGCACGAAATGCTTGTTGATGAAGCCCTGGAACGCCTTGTCGAGCACGACGCCCTGGCTGTAGCTCTCGTAGAGGCCCTCGGCCTGGAGGATGGCGTTGACCTCGGCGCCGTAGTTCGTGAGGTAGTCGACGATCGTGATCGTGTCGGGGGTGACGCCCTGCCAAGTGGCGCCCTTGTTGTCGGAGAACTTGCCACCGGGGGTGCCGGGCACGCACGGCGGCGCGTAGAACGCGATCTTGGGGTCGAACGTGCGCCCGGCCACGCAGTGCGACGTGTCGGTGCTGTTCACGCCCGGTGGAGCGCTCGCCCCAGTCGTCCCGCCGCCGGCCGCCGCGGTACCGCCGCCGCCCCCTGCGTTCGCCGGGCCGCCCCCGCCGCCCACGGCCGTGCTGCCGCCACCGGCCGCACTCGGGGTCGCGCCGCCGGCGCCGACGTCGGTCGCCCCGCCACCCGCGCTCACGGCGCCGCCCCCTGCGCCCGAGCTCAGGGTCGCCCCTGCGGCAGCCTGGCGGTTGGGTGCCCTCGACGGCACCACGGCAATGATCAGCAGCTGTATCGCGGCCAGCGCCGCGAGCGGCGCATATCGCCTGGCCAATGAACCAGTGCGCATCTTCTTGCTAACCCCCTCCGGCAGCCCCAGGCCGGTATGGACGGGCGTCCACGAACCGTAGTTCCCGTCGTCGTCAATCAATACGTCGCGTGCGGTCTCGTCACCTGCCGACGGAAACGGATAATTCCCGCGAATGCCGCGACTCGGCTGCCGAAGCCTCCGCCCAGTGGACGAGCAGGACGGCGATCGCCGCCAGCCCGACACCTATGCCCAGGCCGGTGAGCCACAGGCTCGTGGGCGCACGACTCGCCGACGCGCCCCCTTCCGACGGCACCCGCTCGCCGGGCAGGCGCCGGTCGAGGGCGACGACCTCCCACGAGTCACCGGCGCGCCGAAGCACGATCGACCCCGTCCGCTCGGGACTCGGTCTCCGGCCCGCCTCCACGGGCGGGCCCTTGCCGTGGCGCACGTACTGGTGCAGGCGGAACGGCACCCGCACCCCGCCGGCGACGTGGGCGGCCCGGCCGACCTCGAGGTCGCTGAACAGCCCGTGGCGGTTGTCGGGATCGGTGGGCCGCAGCGGCAGCGCGATCGACAGCGGTCCGATCTTGGTGGCGCGCGTGGTCGCGTCGGCGCGCACGCCCTTGCGGCCGGTGTCGCTGACCGCCGTCAGCCACCGTTCGGCGATTCCCTCCGGGCGGTGGTTCCCCTCGTTCAGCGCGTGGATCACGAACCCGAGCGCGACCACGACACCGAGGCAAGCGACGATGCCCTTCCAGAACGCGCGGCGAAGCTCCGTCACAGCAGCACCGCCCCGGCCGGGACCATGCCCTCGTCCTCCGCGATCTCCTCGAGCTCCTTCCCCTTGGTCTCGGGCATATAGCGCCAGACCAGATAGATGCCGGGTATCTGCATGATCATCAGGAAGGTCACCGTGTCGCCGATGTTCCCGATGGCGCCCGTGGCGTGGTCGCCGAGGATGCCCACCAGTGCGGGGCCGAACACGTAGCCCGCGATCTCGAACCAGTTGCGCACCCACGCGGCCGCCTGGCCCCGGATGCGGGTGGGGAACAGCTCGGTGGCGAACGCGCTCATCACGGGCCCGACGCCGAGGCCGAAGAACACGGCCAACATCAGCGCCGCGAAGCTGATGCCCTTGTCGCTCACCTGGAACAGGATCATCGAGAAGGCGATCCCGCCCGAGAAGTAGATCACCGCGGTCGGACGGCGGCCGATCCGCTCCATCAGCCGCCCGCACACGTAGTAGCCGATGGTGCCGAAGCCGTAGGCAACGATGATGTAGATCGCCACCTGGGCGGCGGTGAAGCCCCGCTCGCGCTCCGCGTAGAAGGCCCACCACGCCGTGCTGCCGAACAGCGGGATCGAGCGGAGCATGTGAACCATGCCGACCAGCACCAGGTTGCGCCGGTACTCGGGCTTCCACGGCTCGAGGAAGGGCACCTCCTCGGTCACCTCGCCGGCCCGCCGGCGGGCGGCCTCGGCCTCGAAGCGACGGGTCTCGAGCAGCCGGCGCCGGAAGAACGCGAGCGCGACGAGCGGCAGGAGCCCGACGAGATAGAAGGTGCGCCACTCGAGCGGCCCGTCCTGCACGCCGGCGCCGAGCAGCACGCCCACCATGATCGTGCCGAGGGCGTTGAAGGTGAGCAGCGCGCCCAGGGCCCGGCCTCGGCCGGTCGCGGGGTACTCCTCGACGATCATCGTGATGCCGACCGCGTACTCGGCGCCGAGGAAGATCCGCGACCCGAACTGGAAGAAGGCGAACGACCAGATGTCCCAGGAGAGCGCGGTGAGGGCTGTGAACACCGTGTAGCCGACGACCGACCACAACAGGAGTGGGCGGCGCCCGAGACGATCGGACAGGCGGGTGACGAAGAAGGCGACGAACAGCCCGAGCTCGATCGGGATACGGGTGATCCCGAGGACGGCCTCGCTCACGTGGAAGGTGTTCTGGATGTTCGGGAGGAGCAGGGCGAGGATCGAGCTGTCGTAGCCCTCGAAGAACGCCGCCGAGATCAGCAGGACGAGCAGAAGGCGCAAATAGCGCGGGCTGCGGTCCACGGCGGCGGATCCTAGGAGGATCGGCCCCGGATGGTCACAGGCTCGCCTGCTCCGCTAGCGTGCGCGACCTGCACGAGCGACATACGCAAAGGAGCACGACGTGGGCAAGTATCCGTTCTTGAGCGACGAGTGGACCGACGAAGCGAGGAAGATCCGCGACGAGTACCGCGGCAAGACTCCGCCGGTCCCCCACGTCGTGAAGATGAACCAGATCATCACCGACGTGCCGTTCGGCGAGGGCACCCTCGAGGCGCACATGGACAGCTCGTCGGGCGAGATGGAGTTCGATCGCGGCCACGTCGAGAACCCCGACGTCACCGTCACGCTCGACTACGAGACGGCCAAGGCGATCTTCGTCGAGGGCAACCCTCAGGCCGGCATGCAGGCGTTCATGGCCGGCAAGGTCAAGGTCCAGGGCGACATGACCAAGCTGATGGTCCTCCAGCAGGGCACTCCCGACCCCACCGCCCTCGAGGTGGCCGCCAAGATCAAGGACATCACGGAGTAGCCGTCAGCCGCCGCGGGCGGCGGCGGTGGCGTCTGACTGCACGGTGGTGCTGATGGCGCTCGTGCCACCGAAGAGGTGGCCGTCGAGAAGTGTGCTGCTGTGCATGGTCAGCCAGGCGCGTGTCATCGGCCCGAGAACCGTCGACGACGACGTGAGCAGCACAGGTGAGAGCTCCTCCCCCGCATGCGGACCACCCGCGAGGGCATCGGGATAGTCGTCGCCGCGCGCGAGGTTCACGTGCGCGCCGTCGAACGTGAGCGCACGGTTGTCGACGGCAAGCTTGCTGTTCGGGTCGAGCTCGTAGTCGGCGATCTTCGTCGCCGTCTCCGTGCGGTCACCGCCGGCGATGCGCATGACCACCATGCCCATGCCCGTCAGTGTCGACTGCACGTCGTTGCCCACTGCGTTCGTGCCCCCGAGGAGCAGCACCTCCTGGATGCCCATGTCGGTGAGCGCGATGCGGCTCGGGTCGGGGAGCGCGTGCTGCTCGACGAGCACGATCGGGAAGCCGGCGCCGTAGGCGAGCGGGCCACCCGCGAGTGCGTCCGGGTAGTTCTGCCCGCTGGCCACGATCGCGGCGCGCTTGCCGTTGGCGGTGCCGATCGTCGACGCCGAGTAGTACTCGGCGCACTGCTTGGCCGTGTCGTAGCGGTCGGTGCCGGCCAGCCGCTCGGTGCTCACGCTCATCGAGTGGAGCTGGTCCTCGACCGAGGTCCCGATCGAACCGGTGCCGCCGATCAGGATCGCGTGGGTGGCGCCGAGGTCGTGGATGGCCTTGCGCGTCGGGGTCGGGAGCGAGCCGGGCAGCGTCAGCAGGATCGGCGAGCCACTGCTGGCGACGTAGGTGCCGGCGAGGGCGTCCGGGAAGTCGTCGCCGCGGGCGATGACGACCGTCGCCACCGCCGGCTGGAACGACTGCTCGGCCACGACGCGAGCGGTGTCGTTGCGGTCGGTGCCGGCCAGGCGGGCAAAGGTGAAGCTCGGCGTCGCCACCGCCGGGACGGCAAAAGTCAGCAGGGCCGGGACGGCAAGAGCCAGCACAGCCGCGGACGCGGCGACACCGCTCCAGATACGCCGGCGCATTGCTCTCCTTCCCGGCGGGGCCCCAACCCCGCCTCCTCGCCGAAGACGGGGCCCCTGCCCCACCCGGCGCAGTGCGCAAAGCCTAAGCGGCGAGGGCCGGGCTCCTGGGCGCGCTTCGGACGAAGGCGGCAAAGCCGACGCCGACCAGGGCAACGCCGCCGGCGAGCAGGTAGGCCTGCCCGAAGGAGTGCACCAGCCCTACGGCGTGTAGGCGCGACGCCTGCACCGTCTGGCCGATCTGGATGCCCGCGACCACCCCGACCTGGATGATCAGCTGTTGCGCGGCCCCGGCGATGCCGAGGCTCGTCTCCTCCACGGCGTTGGCCACGCTCGCCGCCAGCGGTGGCGACGACACGCCGAGGCCGATGCCGGCGAGTGCCAGCGCGCCCATGACGGCGAGGTCGGACGACGCCGGCGTGAGGCGGGAGAGGGCGATCATCGACGCGACCACCGCGAGCGCTCCGGTCACCGCCGCGCTCCGCTCGCCGACCCGCGTCGCCACGTAGCCGGCGACCGGCGCGGACAGCGCGAACGCGAGCGGCCGGGCGATGGTCACCAGGCCGATGTGCGTCTCGCCGTAATGGAATGCCTGTTTGAGGAAGAGCGGCGTCAGGATGAAGCTGCCCATGTAGGCGAAGTTCGAGAAGAACTGGGCGGCGATCGGAAAGGCGAAGTTACGCCTGCGGAGCCAGTCGAGCGGGATGAGCGGATGGCTCGTCTGCCGCTCGACGCGGACGAACAGCAGTGCCGTCACCGGCACCAGCGCGAAGCCCACGAGCACACCCGGGCTGCTCCAGCCCCAGACCGGCCCGCGGTTGAGCGCGAACAGGAAGCTGGTAGCCGCCGCGCTCAGTGCCGCCGCTCCGGCCACGTCGAGCGGTTGCTTCCCGCCGGGTTCGGCCCGCGGCAGGATGACGATGGCCAGCACGATCGCCAACACCGTGAACGGCACCTGCGCGGCGAAGATCCACCGCCAGCTGAAGTGCTCCACGATCGGGCCCCCGGCGACGACGCCCAGCACCGGCGCGCCTGCGTTCACCAGCGACCAGTAGCCCAGCGCCTTGACGCGGTCCTCGGCGGGGAAGGCGCGCATGATCAGCGCCATCGACGCCGGTCCGGTGGCGGCACCCTCGGCCACGCTCAGCACGCGGAACAGGATCAGCGACGACGCGTTCCACGACAGCGCGGTGAGTCCGGCGAAGACCCCCGCCCCGGCCAGGCCGAGCAGGTAGACCCGCTTCTGACCCCAGATGTCGCCGGCCTTCCCGAAGGCGGGCCCCACCACGCCGAAGGCGAGCAGCGGGCCGGTGAGCGCCCACGTCAGGGTGCTGACGTTCGAGTGCAGGTCGCCGGCGATGCGCGGCAGCGACACCGAGAGGACGGTGATGCTGAACCCGACCGAGAAGAGCCCGGCGAGCACGGTCCAGAGCACCCACCACCGGAAGCGCTCGCTGCCCTCCACCCGGCGCGCCAGCCGCTGGCGGAACACCAACGGCCACGCGACGACGGCGACCTCGTCCGCCCCCGGTGCCGACTGCTCGAAGCTCAAGGGGGCTCGACCCGGAAGCTCCGCTTCCGAGGCGAAAAATGGTCGAGGCCGGCAGGGGCGGCGACGTGCTGCGGCGGCTGGGGAACACCGCAACCCGACGCCACCCCTGCCGGCCCCGGGTGATCCATTTTCAGGGTAAAGGCGCCCATCCGATCCGGGAAGGCCCAAATGTGGCGTCGCCCGGTGTGACTAGTGCTCAACCGACGAGCTTCTTCATCTCCGTCTCGAGCTCGGCGACCGTCCACCGGTCGGCCTTGTCGATCGTCTCGGTCATCGTCCAGCCCTGGAAGATGCGCACCTGCCCGCCCTGGACGAAGAACACCTTTCCGTGGGCCGGGCAGCCCTCGGTGGCGAGGTAGGCGACGAGTGGCGACACATTGGCCGGGTCCCAGATGTCGAACTTCCCCGGGTCCTCGGGCGCCTTGACGATGTCGCCGAGACCCGGCGTCGACTCCGTCATCCGCGTGCGGGCGGCGGGGGCGATCGCGTTGCACCGCACGCCGTAGCGGTCGAACAGCTCCATGTCGCTGATGACGCTGAAGGCGGCGATGCCCGCCTTGGCCGCGCCGTAGTTCGTCTGGCCCGTGTTCCCCAGGAGGCCCGACGTCGACGCCGTGCTGATCACCGAGGCCTTGACCTGCTTTCCCGCCTTGGTCTGTTCACGCCAGTAGGCGGCCGCCCAGCGCGTGGGCACGAAGTGGCCCTTCAGGTGGACGTGGATGACGGAGTCCCACTCCTCTTCGGTCATGTTCACGAGCACGCGGTCGCGCAGGATGCCGGCGTTGTTGACGAGCACGTGGAGGTCGCCGAACGCCTCGATCGCGGCGTTGATCAGGCGCTGCCCGCCCTCCCAGTCGGCCACGTTGTCGGCGTTGGCGACGGCATCGCCGCCCATCGCCTTGATCTCGTCGACCACCTGCTGCGCCGGCGTGCGGTCGTCGCCGGACCCGTCGATGGCGCCGCCGAGGTCGTTGACGACGACCTTGGCACCTTCCTGCGCGAAGAGCAGGGCGTGCTCACGGCCGATGCCGCGACCCGAGCCGGTGATGATGGCGACGCGGCCGTCGAGTGTGCCCATGGCGAGTCCTCCGTACCCTCGGGGCCCGCCTCCCGGGCGGGCCGTACGTGTGTGTCGGAGAACCGGAGACTAATGCTTCGTGGCGAGGATCACGCCCGAGCCG